>VGDN01000099.1 GCA_016869695.1 Alphaproteobacteria bacterium | reverse complement strand
ACTCCGATTAGAGTAGCAAAAAAAGGCACAAACTCATGCCAACCAGCACGGTAAACTCTTTTTAGTAATGAAGGTTTAGCAAGCTTGTAACCGAGCACGAGAAGAATGCAGGCTAAGCTGGCAAGCGGGATCATGTTTAAGAATTGCGGAATGGTGAGCACCGAAATCAGCAGCAGAAAACCATGTACAATCGTCGATGTTTTTGACCTCGCGCCGAAAGAAATATTGGCACTGCTGCGTACAATCACCTGCGTGATCGGCAGACCACCAATCATCCCGCAGATGATGTTGCCAAGTCCTTGCGCCTTCAGCTCGCGATTTGTGTTGGTTGTATGTCTAGCTGGATCAAGCTTGTCAGTTGCTTCAACCGAAAGCAGGCTCTCAATGCTGGCGACCAAGGCGATTACTAGCGCGGCCTTGTACGTCTCCAGGCTTCTCACCATATCAAAATTCGGGAGAGTGAAGTTTCTAAGCAGCTCAACAAAGCTTGCGACGACTGGGATCTGAACGATTTGGTGAGCATCAAGATTGAAACTGCTATTCAAGATTATCCCTACAACTACAATGATTAGCGGCCCCGGAATGACTTTAAAAAATCGATTACGATGCGCCAAAATCCCATCCCACAAAATCAAAATCGTCATTGAGATGATACTAATCATCACCACTAATGGGGTTAGGTGTAGCAAGGTTTGCTCGAGATTTATCAAACTACCAAACGACAAAAACTGTTCGAAATCATTCACGCCAAAATCATATCCAAGCGCATGTGGTAGTTGCTTGACGATAATGATAACGCCAATCCCCGCCAACATCCCTTTGATGACGGAAGTCGGTATGTAGTAAGCAATAGTCCCCAACCTGATGTAGCCCATCGCTGCCTGAATGACGCCGGCAAAAACAAGGGCGGTTAGAAAGTTTTCAAAAGAACCAAGGGAAGAAATGTAGCTCAAAACAATCACCACCAAACCAGCAGCCGGTCCAGAAACACCGAGGCGTGAACCACTAGCAATCCCGACCACAACACCACCGATAATCCCTGAAATAATTCCAGAAAAAAGCGTGGTACCAGAAGCAAGAGCAATGCCCAGACAAAGGGGCAGCGCCACAAAAAACACTACGATGCTCGCCGGCAAGTCGTAGCGCAGATTGGTTAAAGTATTTTTCATGAGAGTAGGAACTTGGATTAAATAAGTCATGCTTCGACAGGCTCAGCATGACCATCATCTTGAGCTCAGCCCGTCCTAAGCCTGTCGAAGTATCGAAGAGTAGCGATTTAGCATCTAAACATCTGGGGGAGATGTTGGAACTTCACTAAAATATTGCCATAATGATGAATCGGACGTGATGACAAAGTGATTTATTCGAGCAAATCGCAACGTGTTTTTGGTCGGGATAGCTAGCTCAAAATCTGATAATTTTTCATTCTCTTCTTCGGACAATTCTTCACTTGCCGCAATACTATCCAAAACCAATCCCTGTACGGTTGCAGCATGGAAACTCCAGAGGAGACCAATACCAATTAGAATTAGGATTGTTTGTTTAAACGAGCGCATCATTTTTTCTTTTCCCCCAATTTCTTTCGCATCCACTTCTAAAACGCAATGAATACAAAAGATTCTGCAATCACCCCGATCAACAAACTCACTCTACAAAAAGAACAAGATCGCGCTGAGTGGTCGCACAAGGTTGAGATTCTGTGCGAAGCCTTGCCATACATGCGTAAATTCGCAGGTGAAACTTTTGTGATTAAGTTCGGTGGATCAGCGATGGGTGGCGAAAACAATCTGCGTAACTTCGCAAAAAATGTCGCTCTTCTCAAGCTTGTTGGCATCAATCCAATCATCGTTCATGGTGGTGGACCGCAGATCGGTCAGATGTTAAACAAACTCAACATCAAGTCACATTTCGTTGATGGGCTACGCGTCACCGATGCGGACACGGTTGAAGTTGTAGAGATGGTACTCGCTGGCTCGATCAACAAAATGATCGTAAAAGAAATCAACCAAGCTGGTGGTAAGGCCATCGGCATTTGCGGCAAGGACGGCAATCTAATCCGCGCTAAAAAAGTTTCGAAAACCAAAAAAGATCCCGACTCCAATATCGAAAAAATTTTGAATCTCGGCTTCGTCGGCGAGCCTTACCACGTCGATCCTGAAGTGCTCGCAGTGTTTGAAGATTCCGACATCATCCCCGTCATTGCTCCGATTGGCATCGGCGATAATGGTGAGACTTTTAACATCAACGCCGACACTGCTGCTGGCGCGATCGCTGGCGCTCTGCAAGCTGCAAAACTGATCATCCTTTCCGACGTTGATGGTGTGATGCTTCCAAATGGCGAGCTCGTCAGTCATCTCAATACTGCTACTGTCAAACAAATGATTGATGATGGCGTGATTACAGGCGGCATGATCCCAAAAGTCGAAACCTGCCTAAACGCCCTCGAAAGAAATGTCGGCCACGCCCACATCCTAAACGGCGCCGTCGACAACATTCTGCTAATGGAAATCTTTACCGAGTCCGGCGCTGGAACCATGATTGCTTAAAGCTTGGCTTAAACAATGGCTTGTAGAAATGGTGGTCGCAGGGGTTTGTATCATGTCGCTAATCGTCGTGTAAATCTGAGAATGTAAGCTACTGCTATGTTGCGGCAGAATGTCGTAGAGATTTTGTAAAAATTTTTTCCTCAGCTCCGAATCCAACTTGTGAGACTCAACAAAATCCGAAATTTTTTTACGGATTTGCTCATCCTGACTTCGTCCCGCTTCCAACTTGTCCAACCTCAGCTCATAAAAAAGGAGATTTGTCGGGTTGTCGTAAGGAATGTTTTTTACTACTTGCCTTAACTCTTCTGGCGCGACCACTCCAATCACCTCCAAAAAACATAAACGCATCAGCAGCCCGTGAGCATTGTAATTCACGACAAGATCATCGGATTTATGAACGCCGGCAGGCAAAACACGGCGCGCCACACCATTATGATTAAAAAATATTTTTTCTTCGCGATTTGTAGTCCAACTCAGATATTCCGGCGGAGTTTTGGCTCGATCATAAATCGAGATGTCGAGATTTTTTGCCTTGTCTTTGATGTTGAGAGAAAAGACAGAGTCAGTGCGGTAGACCTGCGTTGGATCGACGTCTAAACCAAAATTTTCGCGACAAAAATTCTGCAAGCGCTGCAGATTCCACTCGGCAATTCCTTCAACCAAAATCTCTAAATCTAGATCACTCGGCACTCTTCTGCTTGTGTCGCGCTGATAAACGGCACTACCCTTGAGCAACACCACACTGCCTTCTCTGGGTAGCTTCGTGATTGTTGGCTGTAGAAATTCTGGCAGATCCGCGACCGATTTAATGTCGCGCATACCAACTAGAAACTGCTGCATTTGTCCCGTTGCAGCCGGAACAAACTTAGAAGCAGTAGCAGAAAGTTTTGGTTTAGCTGCATTTGCTGCGTCAGTTACAAAGGTGAGTAGGACTTCGTTTAATAAATCATCACCAACCATTTTGACCCCTCTCTGCATAGCCTCACGCTCTTCTTTCTCACGTCGTTCCTCTTCTTCCTTCGCCTCTCTTTGCTCACGCTTCAGTTTTTGTATTTGGTTTTTGGAAAGTTTTTGCGGCTCTAAAGCGGACACGGCTGACGCAGTCACAACTGGATTTATCGCCGCAGCAAAATCATTAAACTTAACCTTGATTTCCTTGTCACGATTGGAATCGCGCAACTCTTTTAACAAAGCATCGCGCTCCTTTTTTTCTAGACTTGCCACTCGCCCAATCACATACTCATTACCAAGCAAGAACTTGGCATGCTGCTTGTCATTCTTGCTGATAACTGATTTCAGCTCACTAATGACGGTCGCAGTCTTCAGATCATCACGCTGCAAAACCGTCTGGATTACTTCATTGCCACACCATCTCACCGCACAACCAAGCACCGAGATCCCATCTCGCCTTGTGACATTAACGTCATTACCAACAAGCCTGTCAGTAAGATTGGCCTGATCGCGAGGCAAGTTATTTAGATATTCCTGCCACAGTTCCGCCGCTGATTTTATTGGCGGCAATGGAGGATAATCTTCTTTCTGCTTTTTTACTTCCTGCTTTACAGGTTCTGCCGATTTTTTCTGTGGCCTTGGAAGAATTAAGGTATTGTGCAAAACTGGTACTACCCTACCATCAAGCCAATAGACTCCTGGCTTCTCCTTAAACTCATTTTCAAATTCCTGTGTACCGAGCTCAATTAAGTCACGCCATAATAACTGCGATTTGATCCAAGCCGCGATGTGTAATCCTGTGTAGCCTTGCAATGTACGACTATTTGGATTCGCGCCTGATTTTAACATCTCCACAAAGAGCGACATTGCTGAGTTAATCGTGTACAAATTTCTCTCGCGCGCTTCACCAACCAACTTCTCTTCAAACTGCTTAGCAATAAGGTTGTAGGCCACTTGCAACCAATAATCTGCAATTAGCTGCGGATTTTTCGAGTTTTCTTTTGCCACCTCAAGCACCTTCTCCTTCGCAAAATTGACCAGCCAATCCGCCATCTCGCTTCCGACCTCAGCTGAACTAATCTGCCTCATACCAAACGGATGCAGCGCCATATCGAG
>VGDN01000098.1 GCA_016869695.1 Alphaproteobacteria bacterium | reverse complement strand
GTTTTTTGCGGCATTAACATGTTTCTCCTCCTTCGAGCCATGTAGGCCAAAAACAACATCACTACATATCTCCCAGCCGCTCTTAACGATCAAAAACAGACCACCAAAAATCAGTAAAAAATTCTTAAAGGAGAAAGGGATACCGCCGAGATAAAACAAGGGATCGGTAAGACTCATCACCCAAGATAAGGTCAGCAACATCAAAATCCTAATCACAAAAGCCAAAGACAAACCAAAAACTCGTGCGATTTTACGGTTTTTTGGCGGCAATTTCGCAACTGCTAGTGCGATAAAGATCAGGTTATCGATACCAAGAACAATCTCGAGGAAGGTTAGAGTAAGTAGGCTGAAGAAGATGTCGTAAGTAAGGATATCCATAGAATATTTTAGTTGGTGGCTAGTAAGTTAGTAGTCAGGGAAATGATTTTTTTGTGATGCAGGAAAGTTAGGAGAGGTTGGATGGCGAGGCCTAGGATCGAAAAATAATCGCCAGAGATTTTTGTAAAGAGATGTTTGCCAAGTGATTCGTATTTATAACTACCGGCGCAGCCCCAGGGACGGTCGAGTTTGATATAGGTTTTTAGCTCCGCCATCGACAATTTGCGCATCGTCAGCTCAGCTTTGGAAAAATTCTCGAAGATGATTTTGTTGTTAAGAGCAACCACGACGGCATTGTTTTGGAAGTGGGTTTTGCCGTTGAACTTCTTGAGCTGGCTTAGCGCTTCAGCAGCATTTTTAGATTTAGAAATCTCTTTTTTTTCAAACTCACAAACTTGATCCGAACCAATGATATATAGCTTCGGAAACTGCTTACTAACCGAGAGAGCTTTTTGCTTAGCTAAGAACAGCACTAGTTTTCTTGGTGACATTTTTGGTAAATTCTTTTTCTCCTCATCCTCATTGTAGAGTGGCTTCATCACTGTAAAATCAAGGCCAGCTTCAGTGAGTATTTTTTTTCTAACTGATGAGGTTGAGGCGAGGACTAACCCACTCACCTAATCATCTCCAAAAACCTTCTCTCCATCTCGATATCGGTTTTAAACACACCGAGCATGGTTTTGGTAATGGTTGAGGTGTCGATTTTATGAACACCTCGAGTAGTCATGCATTGATGTTTTGCATCAATCAAAACCGCAACACCACGTGGCTTTAGAGTATCATTGATCATATTGGCGATTTGGACAGTCATGGTTTCTTGGGTTTGCAAACGCTTGGCATAAACATCTAGCAAGCGCGCGATTTTACTGATGCCGACCACCTTTCTATTTGGCAAGTAAGCTATGTGCGCCTCACCAACAAACGGTACCATATGGTGCTCACAATGAGATTCCATTCGCATGTTTCTTAGCAGTACGACGTCGTCATATCCCTCAACCTCTTCAAAAGTTTTGCCGAGGATCTTTGTTGGATCAGCATCATATCCCGCAAAAAACTCGCGGTAAGCATTAACAACACGCTTCGGGGTTTCACGTAAACCTTCGCGCTCCGGATTGTCGCCAGCCCAAGCGATTAGTGTACGCACAGCATTTTCTGCTTCTTGAAGTGAGGGACGAGAGATGTTTTTCATTAATTTCTAATCGGTTAAAAAAGGGCGCAGTAAGCTAGGAACAAGCTTCCAAAAGACAAGTTGCAACTAAATTTCGCCAAAAATACGTTGCCGCGCCTCCCATTAATTCTCTATAATTTCCAAACCACCTTTATGAAAAAATATTTTTTGGCTTTTGCTGCCTTGTCTTTCATTGCTTCATTCAATGTAGAAGCAGCTGGAACAGGAATCATCGATGTTGAAAAAATCATCAAAGAATCTTCTGCAATGCGCGACATCCAAGCTAAAATCGGCAAGAAGCAAGATGATTACCAAAAAGAAGTTTCCAAAAAACAAGATGAGCTAGAAGTAGAGCAGAAGCGCATAGAAGCCAAGAAGAGTGTCCTTTCGCAAGAAGCTTTTGAAGCAGAAACTATGAAGTTCGAAAAGAAGTTTGACGACATCAAAACCTTCATCGACAAAAAACAAAACAGCTTGAAGAAGGCCTCTCTAGAAGCGATGAGTAAGGTGAATGACAAAATCAAAGACATCATCACCGACATCTCCAAAGAAAAAGAACTCGATATCATCATGCCCGCTTCTCAAACTCTTTATTACGACGACAAGCTAGACATCACCGAAGAAGTACTGAACAGATTGAATAAGAAGATCACCAAAGTTGATGTGAAGTTTGAGTAGTCAGTGCTCAGTTGCCGGTGTCCAGTGCTCAGAGTTTATGAGAGCCTGGGCACTAAGCACTTTTGCACTGGACACTTTATCTCACCCCTAACCTCTCATACACCGACAATAACCTCACCTTATCAATCTTAGTATAACGCTGCGTTGTTGAAAGATTGGCATGACCAAGCAGTTCCTGAATCGAGCGTAAATCCGCCCCAGCCTCTAGCAGATGAGTAGCAAAAGAATGACGAAATGAATGCGTCGTCACTGTCTCCGGCAAGTTAAGCGTACGGCGCAACTTCCGTACCAACTTATCAAAATCAAAACGGGTGTAACCCTTACCGCTCTTACTAAGAAAAATCGGGCTTTCTAGCGCAATATCAAAAGGACAGACCCTTAGATAATCGGCAATTCTCTTGTTGATTATCGGTAATAACGGCAACAAGCGTTGCTTCTTGCCCTTACCACTCACCATCAGACTTTGCGTATTTCGGAAGTCTTTCTTTGCAAGCGCCAAAGCCTCGGAAATACGCAATCCGCAACCATAAATCAAAGTCAATAACGCAATATCGCGCTTGGACATCCACTCCTCTTTTTGTACCTGCGGAATCGCCGCAAAAATTTTCTCTATATCAAACTGATCAACAGCTTTTGGCAGTAGCTTGGCGATTTTTGGCGTTTTGATTTTTTCGATTTCTGTATTGGTGAGTAGATCGTTTTTACTCAAAAAACGGAAGAATGATCGAA
Source organism: Alphaproteobacteria bacterium (assembly GCA_016869695.1). GTDB lineage: Bacteria > Pseudomonadota > Alphaproteobacteria > Rickettsiales > UBA1997 > UBA2645. The sequence goes on along the minus strand of VGDN01000098.1, from coordinate 1,681 downwards.
GCGATGAAAGCGCTCTGGCATTGGATGAGTTAATATGATCCTTATGACGTGCGAGCAACCAATGCCGAAAATCATGAATGGATATTTCGCTAAGTTCTTTCTTGGTCACAACCGTACCTGCGCTGCAAAAAATGAAATCGACAAAATAAAAAATGTCGGTTCGATATGCCACCAATGTGTTGATTGAATAGCCCTTCTCCACCTCCATAAATCGTAAAAATTTCTCTACCAACTTACCGACCTCAACATCACATTTATTCTTTATTTCCAACGCCTCAGACATGATAAAAAAAATTATGTTATTCTGGTTTCTTACCACTTCCGCATTTGCCAGCGAAGCTTGGAATAGCAAAGAAGGCCTGCTCCGTCTAGAACGAAGTCAGTTTAAAAATGATTTCTACCAGCTCGTTAATTTTTACCAACCACAGATAAATCCACTCTATTGCTCAGTCGCAAGCTCAGTGATGATTCTAAATGCCATCAAATACGGCGAAATTCCTAGCCAAAAATCTGGCGAAATAAGCAAGCCCGATGGAGGCAAAATTGAGTTTAAACTCTTTACGCAAGAAGGATTTCTCAATGACGAAACCGACAAAATAAAACCACATACAATCATTAAATATCAGGATCCAAACCAATTCGGCATCTACGACGCCGGCTTAAGCATTGCAGACTTAGCCAAAATTCTCACTAAAGTTTACAACCTAAAGGTTGTATTAACTCACATAGAAACCGTAGATGAAAAACAAGAAAAAAAATTCCGACAAACCATCAAGAAGATTCTCATCGATCGCGATAAATTTTTAATCACCAACTTTGATGGAAAAATTTTAGGACATCAAACAAGAGGTCACATCTCCCCTCTTGTAGCCTACGATGACAGCAGTGACTCAGTTTTAATTCTCGATGTTGCTCTGCATAAAAATCAGTGGTTTTGGATTTCTGTTAATGAGCTCTTAAAGGCCATGAATTCGAAAGATAATGATTCATATCGAGGATACCTTGTGGTTGAGTAGTAATTGATAATACTCCATAAAGTTTTTTCTAAAAACCCCTTGCGGAAAAAAAATCGATCAAAAAACTGCGCGCCCGTCGGGAGTGTGTTGAATACAAAACCTTTCCGGGAAATAGGCACACACGCCGGGTTTGCGTGGTGGTGGCTCCCGACATTCGAATTAGGCCTCCTTGAAATTTTTCGAGGGGGCTTTTTTGTTGTCATTTTTTTAGAAAAATTTGCTTAGTTTTGAGGAAGAAATTTGCTCAAAAAATTCTTACCTTAGGTGTTCATCTCACTTCGTAATCACACAACTTACTCTCTCTGCAAGGGAGCAATCTTTATTCCCGATTTAGTCAGTAATGCAAAAAAATTTTTGATGCCGGCTTTGGGATTAATGGATTCCCAAAATCTTTTTGGCGCCCTCGAATTTTCTTCTGCCTGCAAAAAAGAAGGTATTCAACCAATCTTAGGTTGTGAAATGTTGGTGAGTTTTTCTGAGCAAGAACAGCTCACCAAACTGCCTCTGATCGCCACCAATGATGAAGGTTACAAAAACTTACTACATCTGGCCGGACACTCTTTCTTAAATCGCAAAACCGGCATCACTACTCACATCGATTTTGATCTACTTAAACAAAAATCCTCAGGACTAATCGCTCTCTCAGGTGGAACGGGTGGGGTAAT
>VGDN01000097.1 GCA_016869695.1 Alphaproteobacteria bacterium | reverse complement strand
CTAGCTCAAGAATGGTAAGTGAAGATAAAGATTCTGTTAGTTGTTCGAGATTGGTAGACATGTTTGCTGTTAGTTGAGGTTAGTTGGTTTTATTAGCTGCCAGCCCCTTTTCAGGAGCAGTGAGTAATCTGACAAAATTTGCTTGTTTAGCTGAAAGTAAGCCAAGGAATGAAGCTCTCACTTCTTCAATTGAGCCAAGCTTTGCCAAATCTTTAATCGCAACTTCATCCATCAAAGATTTATTGAAGAAGGCAATTTTGATTTTGAGAAACTCAACTTGCTTCGCCATGTCAGAGATAACCTTGGCAAGAGCTACCGGATCTTGTGAATAAAGAACCGCAGTTGGGCCAGAAAGATGAGGGGTTAGGACTTCGAGCTCAGTCTGCTTAAGAGCAACTTTAACCAAAGTGTTTTTGGCAATCTTCATATTGCAGCCCCTAGATTTTAGTGCGACACGTAGATCGTAAAGCTGTTTGTCACTCATGCCACGATAGTGAATAACCGCAACAAAGGCACTACCGACCAGGTTGCTCTGCAACGAAGCAACGAGTTGTGATTTTTCTTCTCTATTCATTTTTATTAGATCTATGACTTACGCAGTGACTGGATTTTTCGAGGGATTTTTTGCGTTTTCTAAAAATAGCACCGCAGCGTATACAGACATACGTGAGGAGCGCATTTTTAGAAAACGCAAAAAAGCACCGAAAAAGACTGTTACTGCGTAAGTCATATCGATTCAACGGCCACTTGAACGGACGGCCCCATTGTTGAGCTGAGAAAAAATTCCTTAAGGAATTTTCCTTTTGCTGCTTCTGGTTTGGCAGCTTTGATTGCCTTAACTACCATTTGCAGATTTTCGAGAAGGTTTTTTGCATCAAAATCAACCTTACCAATCATACAATGTACGGTTCCGGCTTTATCATTTTTAAAATCAACCTTGCCCTTCATCGCTTCAGTCACTGCTTTTTTTATGTCATTAGTAACAGTGCCATTTTTTGGACTTGGCATCAAACCACGTGGACCAAGCTTCTTAGCCACTTTGCTGATTTTTGGCATTACGTCTGGGGTGGCCACACAACAATCAAAATCCAAAAATCCGCCTTCAATTTTTGCCACAAGATCCTCAAAACCAGCAAAAATAGCACCGGCTTCAAGAGCAGTTTTTTGTTGATCTTCATTGGCAGCAAAAACAATTACTCGAACTTTTTTGCCTGAGCCGTGCGGAAGCAGAACTGATCCTTTTACAGATTGATCTGACTGTTTTGCATCAATGCCAAGATTAACCGCAACATCGACCGACTCATTAAACTTGCGCTTATTAGCGGTAGCTAGTTCCTGAATTTTCTTGATCGCCTCCTCAAGATTTGCCGCGCTGTGTTTTACGATATCTTTCTGTTTTTTCATTTTACTCAACCACCTCCAAACCCATTGAAATCGCTGATCCTTTAACCATTTCCATGCAGGCTTTGAGATCAATACTGTTCATGTCGACCATCTTTTTCTTGGCGACGCTTGCGATTTGTGTCATGTTGATTTTGCCAGCGGAATCCTTGCCTGGAGCAGAAGAGCCTTTTTCAAGCTTAATCTCTTTCATGATTAAGAAGGAGACGGGAGGATTCTTGGTTGTGAAAGTAAATGATTTGTCCTTGTAGGCAGTGATTGTAACAGGTATTGGAGTACCGGCTTCGTAATCAAACTTAAGTGCATTGAACTGCTTACAAAACTCCATGATGTTAAGCCCTTTCTGACCGAGAGCCGGACCAATCGGAGGTGCAGGATTAGCCTTTCCTGATGGCACTTGCAGCTTAATAATGCCCAGGACTTCTTTTGAACTTTTTGACATTGTCTAAAAAAGAAAAATGGATGCGAAGCCTTGATACAAGCGGCTCCAGAGCAGGATCGTTCCTTGACCTAAAAACGAAAGGCGCGGCAACCTATTTTTCGAAAACAAACTTGCAAATAATTTTTGGCCAAAACCAACTAACCAAATCTTCCCGTGATGTAATCCTGTGTTTGCTGATTCGACGGATTGGTAAAGATCTTGTTGGTAGCGTCATACTCCACTACTTTTCCCATATTAAAAAACGCAGTCATGTCCGAAACGCGCGCCGCTTGTTGCATCGAATGTGTAACGATGATGATTGTAAAATTATCCTTCAGGTCATCGATCAACTCTTCGATTTTTGCAGTAGCAATCGGATCAAGCGCGGAGCACGGCTCATCCATCAATATCACCTCCGGCTCAATGGCAATCGTGCGTGCAATGCAGAGACGTTGCTGCTGACCACCAGAAAGTCCGGTCGCTTGATCATTGAGGCGATCATTAACTTCATTCCACAAACCAGCTTTTGTCAGGCTTTTTTCGACAATCGCATCTAGCTCAGACTTATTCTGGAACAAGCCATGAATACGGGGGCCGTAAGCAACATTTTCGTAAATCGATTTGGGAAATGGATTTGGCTTCTGAAACACCATCCCAACCGAAGCGCGAGATCTAGATTTTTGCGATAAATATCTTCCCCATCCAACGTGATTCTGCCTTCGATTTTGCAGCCAGAAATCGTGTCATTCATCCGATTAATGCAACGCAAAAAGGAAGATTTGCCACATCCGGAGGGGCCAATCAGAGCCGTCACTCCGCGCGCTTTGAAATCTAGGTTAATATCAAAGAGCGCTTGTTTTTGGCTGTAAAATAAATTGACATTTTTTGCCGATATTTTGGTCGTCATCGCTTGAGGGTCAGTTTTTAAAAAGTGCGGCAAGGTAAAAATAAAATCAGAAATGCAAAGTTTGAAAAAACTCATCCCAAGTTCCCTTTATGGCCGATTCTTGCTTATCTTCATTTTATCCACCCTAATCGTTCAGCTCGTATCAATTTACGTTTTTTATTACACCCACCTAGACGTCATCAGCAAACACATGGCGCGCAGTGTGGTGGCGGAGATGGTCTTCATCAAAAAATCGATCAACAAACCTGGCTACGAAAATCTGCTCAATGATTTGTCGACAGACACCGGAATATTCTTCTCTCTTGAGGTCAGAAAGCGTTTGAAAAAAAATAAAATCGCCGACAGCGATTCGGAAAGAAATAGGCTCCATCAATGGGTTGATCCCTTAATCGATCCCTACAACCGCCTGAAGTCCGAGCTAGAAGATCACGAACTCACGCCTTACGAAATCTACAAAAATCACGAGAATAAAAATTTTATTGTGGTGCGTGTGCAAAGTCCGCGAGGCATCATCTCCTTTGATGTTCCGATTAAAAAAATCACCAGCTCAAGCGCTTATGTCTTCACCTTCTGGATGGTATTCACATCGCTCCTCACCTCGATCGTCGCCATTATTTTCTTCCGCAACCAAATCCGCTCAATCCGCAACCTAAACGAGGCTGCTGAAAAATTCGGACGAGGGCAAGATGTGCCGAACCTTCGCCCATCAGGCTCACAGGAGGTGCGCTCATTGACAATCTCTTTCGTCAAAATGAAGGAACGGGTGATGCGCCAAATCATACAACGCACAGAAATGCTGTCCGCCGTCTCTCACGACCTACGCACACCACTCACGCGCATGAAGTTGCAGCTCGAGATGATGCCTAGTTCGCCAGAAGTTGGTGATCTAAAAAAAGACGTAACCGACATGGAAAAGCTGGTCGAAGAATATCTCGATTTCGCGCGCAGCGATGACCGCGAAAAAGCTCGATTGGTAAAAATTGAGAAATTTCTAAAAGAGGATTTGATTGGCTATTACACCAAGATGAATCGCACCATCAGTCACTCTTTTCGTCTCGCCGAAGACGCGGAAATTCTACTAAAGAAACTCGCGCTGAAACGCGCTTTACGAAACCTCGTCGACAACGCCTTTAACTACGGAACAAAGGTAGAGCTGTCCGCGCGTACCTCCAACAACAACCTCATCATCATGGTTGATGATGACGGGCCCGGTATTCCGAAAGGTGAACGTGACAATGTTTTTAAACCATTTTACCGAATCGATAACTCACGTAATCTCGATCAACAAATCTCCTCCGGCGGCTCTGGTTTAGGTCTCTCAATCGCCATGGATGCTGTAACTTCACAAGGTGGCAGAATCAAACTTTCTGATTCTCATTTGGGCGGACTTCGAGTAATGATTTTTATTCCGATTTAATTTTTTAAAAAATGTCGAAGAAGAATTTACCAACCCTTCCCTCTTCAGTTTTTCAAAAAGTCACACACACTACTGTGCCGGTTTCTCTGCAGGTAAATCTCGACGGCACAAACTCTGTTCAAGAGCGGGTAGATGCGTTACAAAATAAAATAGAATACGAAGCACAGCCAGCATTTGTGGTGGGAAAATGGGCTAGAAGTTTTTGGGATTATTTGGTTAGAGACGCGGATCCGAGCGCAGAAGTAATGAGTAAAGGTTTGGAACTTTTTGCTGAAAAAAATTTTGTAGAGGCGGCGATTTATTTTCACGAAGCTCGGGTCGCAAATCCTGATATTTCTAAGGCGAAGGTGAGTGGTGAGATGAAAGAATATTACGAAAATTCGCAGAGATTACTTTCAAAATTGCGTGGGCTGAATCTGAAAGCGCCTTTGTCGAAAGGCCAGATCGGCATGCTTTTTGTTTTCTCTAATCAATACGAAGAAGCGGCCGAAGCCTTTTCTGCGGCGCTAAAAGCAGATCC
>VGDN01000096.1 GCA_016869695.1 Alphaproteobacteria bacterium | reverse complement strand
TTCTTCCGCACCATTCGCCCTGATTTCGCGCGCTTCTTTTTCGCGTTCGGTCTGCATTCTGGCGTAAATCGCGTCGGAATTTTCTTTCGGCAAATCGGCGCGCATTATTCGCACATCAACGATTTTAATACCAAAAATTTCCGAAGATTTGCTGACAGCTTCTTTGATTTTAAGCATTACGTCGCCGCGGTTTTCGGTAAGCAATTCGTTGAGTGTCACTTCACCGATTACTTGACGAAGACTAGAGTCGAGAATGCCGGAGAGCTTGTTGGCCAGTCCGTAATGATTTCCAACGGTAGTATAAAATTTGAGTGGATCAGTAATTTGGTATTTGGTGAAGGCGTTAATGATTAGACGCTTTTGGTCAGAGGCGATTACTTCCTGCTCAGCAATTCCCAAATCGATTATTCTTTTGTCGAAAAAAATTGCGTCCTGCAAAAGAGGAACTTTAAATTTTATTCCCGGCGTGTCGATTATCCGAATCGGTTCTCCAAACTGCAGAATCAAGACTTGCTGCCTTTGGTCGACAGTGAAAATCGCACTAAAAAATATTACCAAAATTAGAGATGTGGCCAGCAGAATTTTTTTGATTTTGTTGCTCATTGTATGTCTAAGATTTTTCTTGGGATAAGAACATGACTTACGTAGTAACAGTCTTCTTGCTTTTTAACGTTTTAAAAAATGCGCTCCTCACATATGTAGCTGCGTAAGTCCTGAAGAAAAAAAATTAATTACCTAAGCTAGTGCTGCAAGGCTTTAAACAATCTTCCTGATTCGACCTGTATTAAATTTTCCATTTCCATTTCAACTAGCGTAGCGTTTACCAGTTTGGTTGGAAGCTGTAATTCATTAATGATTTCGTCGACCAGAATCGGTTGAAAATTTAGGCGCTGTAAAATTTCTTCGCGGATTTTTCTGATATCTTGATCGAATGCTGTTGTGATTATTTTTGGTTTTTCTTCCACGTTGGTTTTTAGTAGTAAATAGCTACGCTGTAAGTCTGGTAGGCTACTCAAAAAATCTTCAACATTTTCGAAAATATTGGCGCCTTCTTTAATCAAGCGATTCGTGCCCTTACTGCGTGGGTCAAAAGGTGAGCCCGGAACGGCGTAAACCTCTTTACCTTGGTCAATGGCGCAGTGAGCGGTGATTAAGCTTCCTGATTTTAGTCCGGCCTCAATAACAATGACGGCAAGCGCCAAGCCGGAGATTAGACGGTTTCTTTGTACAAAATTTTCGCTTCGTGGTGGGGTGTTAAAAGGCACTTCACTAATGAGTAAGCCGTATTCCAACACCTGTTCGTAAAGATCGGCATTTTCGTTGGGGTAGACAGTATTTATTCCACCGCCGATTACACCAATTGTTCCGCTCGCTAAAGCGCCCTCGTGCGCTGCAGTGTCAATGCCGCGCGCCATTCCGGAAGTAATCAACATGTGGCTGTTGCCAATGTCGACCGCGACTGATTGCGCGAAGGATTTACCATTTAGAGAAGCATTGCGGGCACCAACGATTGCAACTGAATCGCGCTGTAAAAATTCAATCTGTCCTTTTGCTGTTAGAACTGGTGGAGGGCTGGCGATTTCGCGCAATGAGCGTGGATATTTTTCTTCACAAAATAAGATGAGCTGCGCACCAAATTTTTCGATTTTTTCTAATTCCTTTTCGGCTTCTTGTTCGCTACAAAGCGAGATATTGCTGCGTAATTCGGAGACTTGCTCAAGAGCTTCGGTCGCTCCGCCAAAACGTTCGATTAAACGGAAGAAGGTTAAGGGACCTACATTTTCGCTTCTGGCAAGACGCAGCCAGTTAAGTTTTTCTTTATTTGTGATTGTCATCTGGTGATAGGTGTTGGTTTAAAAATTGCTTACAACCTCTAGCTCCGGTGGGTGTTTAGCGCGATTTCTCAGCTTCCGCTGCTCACCGTATGTTTAAATACGCCTACGCTGCGGATCTTCGAGAATCGCGCTACCCACCACACCGGAAGCGAGATTGTAAGCAATTTTGGAGGCTGGTTTTGATTAATTTTTGATTCGATATCCCTTGGCTAACAGCTTGAATAGCACTGTCGCAAGAGCGGCGTTCAACATCAAAATGTAGATTATTCCTGTCAATAGGTCGCCGTCAGATTGTCCCGTAATGGCGTAACGCAACCCGTCAATCATGTAGAAAAATGGATTGGCGTGCGAGACTTTTTGCCAAAATTCCGGCAGAGCATTGGTCGAGTAAAACGTACCGGATAAAAAGGTGAGGGGGGTAATTACGTAGCTCGTCATTGCTGACATCTGATCAAAAGTTTCAGAAAAAATTCCGCACAAAACTCCAAGCAAACCAAGAAACATACAGGAGAAAGTTAGGTAAATAATCAGCACAAAAAAATTGTGGATTGGTAGGGCAACAAAAATCGAAATCGCAACAAAAGATACGGCTGCAACGCAGATACCACGCAGCACTGCACCTAGTGTAAAAGCAAAAAGAAGTTCAAATGCACCGAGTGGTGGAATGAGATAATCAACAATATGTCCCATTACTCGCCCCATTACAAAAGAAGAAGAAGAGTTAGCAAAAGCATTCTGCATCGCCGCCATCATGATCAGGCCGGAAGCCATAAAAATCTTGAAGTCGACGCCATTAATCTTTTCGATTTGGTGACCGACAGAAAGCGAAAAAACTGCAAGAAAAAGAATAATATTAACGACAGGAGAAAAGAGGGTTTGGTGGTAAACTTTCAAAAAACGCCGAGTCTCTTTCGTAAGAAGAGTGAATGCTCCGAACCAGTTGATTGACATTGTTTTCTAGAAAAAAGTTAATCGAGCTAAGTCCTGAGTAAATCAAAACCAAATCTCAAAACAAAGAAAAATGTCGAAAAAGCGCCACAGTATTAGTGGCGCAGCATTTTTACATTTTTCATTACATTCTGATTTTTGAGATTTGGTTTTTGATTTTTTTGCAATGGTCACAGAACTAAAAACTATCTATCCATGGCGCTAGAGCAGATTCTATCTTCGTTCAACTCGCAGTTTGAGAAGATTACAAACAAACAACAACTTGAAGAAATTCGGGTTAATTTTTTAGGAAAAAAGGGAGCGGTAACCGAGCTTTTTTCGCAGCTAAAAGATATTTCTGCAGAAGAGAGGAAATCGTTTGGAGCTAGAGTTAACGAGCTTCGTAACGAGGTTACACAAAAAATCGAAGAGAAGAAAAACGAGTTTGAGATCACGGAGTTAAACGAAAAATTACGCGGTGAGAAACTTGATTTAACTGCACCAATTCGTCGCGAAACTCGCGGATTAATTCATCCAATCAGCAAGGTGATGAGCGAGATCACGGAGATTTTTTCTTCGCTGGGATTTGAGTTTGCGCAAGGACCAGAAATCGAAGATGACTTCCACAATTTTACAGCGCTGAACATGCCGGCAAACCATCCGGCGCGCCAAATGCAGGATACTTTCTACTTACAAAACTCCGAATTTTTGCTGCGCACTCATACCTCAAACACACAAATCAGAAAAATGGAGAACAGCCAGCCACCTTTAAAAATAGCGGCTCTTGGACGCGTCTTTCGGCGTGACTCCGACCAAACTCACACACCAATGTTTCACCAAGTTGAGGGTTTGGTTGTGGATGAATCGGCAAATATGGGAAATTTGAAATGGATGTTGGAGCAGTTCCTGCAAGCCTTCTTCGAGGTTAAGAATGTTGAACTGCGTTTCCGTCCGAGCTTCTTTCCATTCACCGAACCGTCAGCTGAAACCGATATTAATTACTCACTTGAACAAGGTAAAATCAAGATAGGGAAGGGGGACCGCTTCATGGAAATACTGGGCTGCGGAATGGTTCACCGTAACGTGCTTTTGAACTGCAAAATCGATCCAGAAAAATTTCAGGGCTTCGCTTTTGGTATTGGCGTCGAACGCCTGGCAATGCTGAAATACGGAATTACGGATTTACGGATGTTCTTCGAAAATGATTTGCGCTTTTTGAATCACTTTGGGGTTGTTAAATAATTTTTTTAAAACTCATTTTTTCTAAGCCTTTTCCCGCTTAAACCAAAAAGTTGGAGTGGCACGTCAAGAAGCTGAAGATTTAGCTAAGACTCAGAAACAGACGGCTACAACTTCTTAAATGAGATTGTCAAAGTGCCAACGCGAAAGCCGAATTTGGTCATCTTAGAAACATTGATCGCGGTTTTTTGATCAACGAGATAGATCCAATCAACTAACGCGATGTCATACTTCTTACCATCAACATCAATCTTCAAAACATAATTCATCTTCATCGCATTACCATATTGCTCACCCTTGGCTATTCCTACAGTATCATGGGCTTTGGCCGTGAAATTGTTATCGTCCAAAACTTTAATTTCCCAAGTTCTTTGGTCAGTTTTGCCATCAGAAAAAATAAAATCTTCTTTCAAAACTCCGTCATTTCCCTTCCACGATCCAACCATTTTTACAGTGAAAGTTTTAATCACTTCGCCGCTGCGATTTTGCAAAATTCCCTGAGCTTCAAGCGGACCATTTAGGTAAGATCTAATGTCAAATTTCGGTGAATTTTTAGTGTAAATTTTTGGATCGATTGCAGAGCTGCAACCAAAGATAGAAGCAAGTGCCATAAAGATTGAGAATGTTTTAATTATTTTCATGAGAGAGAAATTTTTTCGTAAAGAAGATCAAAAATATGACGGTTAGAATCTTGATAAA
>VGDN01000095.1 GCA_016869695.1 Alphaproteobacteria bacterium | reverse complement strand
ATTTTTTCCTCTTCAAATCTCTGAAATCTCCAAAAGCTTTGCCCAACCAGTTCTCAACAAGATTAGTTTTGACGTGAAACCAAATGAGATATTTGGCTTTATTGGCCTAAACGGGCAGGGCAAAACAACTTTAATTAAAATTATTTTGGATCTTCTCGATCAAGATAATGGTGAAATTGAAATCTTTGGCGTGTCGCGTTTGTTGCCGGAGGCGCGCAAAAAAGTTTGTTATTTGCCGGAAAAATTTCATCCGTCAGTTCATCAAAAAGGTGAAGAATTTTTGAAGTTCGTTTTGGATTTTTACGGAAAAAAATACGATGCCGTAAAAGCTCGCCAAATCTGTGAAAACCTCGATTTGAAGCCAGAAGTTCTGAAGCAAAAAATCAGCGGATATTCAAAAGGAATGACGCAAAAACTTGGTCTACTTGCGGTGTTTTTGTCAGAAGCAGATTTGGTGATTTTGGACGAACCAATGTCTGGCCTAGATCCGAAGGCGCGTATCGCTTTAAAGCGCGAATTAATCGCCTACAAAAATTCCGGAAAAACTGTATTTTTCAGCTCCCACATTTTGTCCGACATGGACGAAATTTGCGATTCAATCGCCATCCTAAACAACACCCAAATCGCCTACACCGGCAGCCCACAAGGCTTTAAACAGAAGCATCAAGAAGATAGTTTGGATAAGGCATTTTTACGAGAAATTGGGGTGAATTAATGCAGAATTTTTATTCCGGTAAAAAAATATTTCTCACCGGACACACTGGCTTCAAGGGTTCGTGGCTTGCGCTTTGGCTTACGATGATGGGTGCGAAGGTGACGGGATTTTCGTTAAAGGCGGATGAAGAAAGTTTATTTAATTTGGCAGATGTTGGCGCGGGGCTAGAAAAATCAATAATTGGTGACATTAGAAATTCTGACGAAATTGCTGCGGCGGTAAAAAATTCTCAGGCAGAAATTATTCTTCATTTAGCGGCGCAACCATTGGTTCGCGACTCTTATTTTGATCCGCGCAAAACTTACGAAACGAATGTAATTGGTACGTTAAATGTTTTTGAAGCCGCGCGGAAAGCGGGTTCTGTGAAGGTGATTACAAACATCACAACTGATAAATGTTATGAAAATCGCGAGATTGATTGCGCCTACAAAGAAGAAGATGCGCTCGGTGGTTACGATCCTTATTCATCAAGCAAGGCCTGTGCGGAAATTTTAACTTCCTCTTACCGTCGTTCATTTTTCCAAAAAGAAGGAATCCATTTGGCCTCTGTGCGCGCCGGTAATGTGATTGGCGGCGGGGACTTTTCGGTTGATCGAATTATTCCCGATATTTTTCGTGCGATTCGTGCCAAAGAAAAAGTTAAATTACGCGCGCCGAGATCAATCAGACCTTGGCAGCATGTGCTTGAACCACTTTACGGCTATTTGCTTCTAACCAAAAATCTTTACGAAAAAGGTGATGATTTTGCTAAGGCTTACAATTTTGGTCCGAATAAAGATGCAGAAAAAAATGTCGAAATTTTGACAAAAACTTTCATCGAAAAAATTGGTACAGGATCTTATGAAATCGCTGCTGACGCGACTTTGCACGAAGCGGGAATTTTGAAACTGGATCATTCTCGAGCCCAAGAAGAATTGGGTTGGCAGCCGAAACTATCTTTTAAAGAAGCGCTTGAGTGGACGGCGGAGTTTTATAGGAGTTATTTCAGGATCAACTATCAATACCGATGGTTGGAAAGCTTATGATAGTCTAGTTTTGAATGGTTATACTCACCATAGAGTTTATCATTCAAAGGATGAGTTTGTAAGAGGAAAAAACCATGTTAATGGTGTTGAATCTTTTTGGTCTTTTGCTAAAAGAAGACTATCAAAATTCAATGGTTTAACTGATTATAAATTTATTCTTCACCTAAAAGAATCTGAATTCAGATTCAACAACAGAAAGAATGATTTATATCAAATTTTATTAAAAACTTTTAGAGAAAATCCACTCTAAAGTTGTCTAGACCCAAAGATATTGGCGAACTTTATCGTAGATTTTATTAACAGTATTCCTACTAATCTTTGTATAAATTGCCGCTTTATTAGCAGTTTCATCAAAGGAAAAATACTTCAAAATCTCTCTAAATTTCTTCTCCGAAATATGGGAGCGCTTTATATACCTATTTTGCATAGAGCTATACCCATTCCACCTGAAGATACCGACTTTCTAGCTTCGCCTTTTTAGCAAAAATCAACGCTGCTCAAAGCCTTAGTGGGTCAGTCCACGAAGGCTTTTCACAGCATTAATTTTTTCTAAAAATGCTTTGCTAGAAAGTCGGTATCTTCAACTAGATTGGGTATAGACCATTCAGAAAATATGTCTGAACAGCTTAAACAAAAAATCTTTGCCGCAATTAACGAATATTGTGACGCGAATCATAACTTCGGTTTCGATCCAAAAAATCCTACTATTCGTTTACACGAACCAACTTTCAGTGGTGAAGAGATCAACGCTTTTGTCGATCAAATGCTTTCAACAAAAGTTACGATGGGGCCTGAGGTGCGTAAGTTTGAGGAGCAATATGCTCGCGAGTTTGGCCATAAATATGGCGTGATGAACAACTCTGGGTCTTCGGCTAACCTTCTCGCTGTTGCTGCCATCGCTAATCCAGCTACGACAAATAGTTTAAAAGCTGGCGATGAAGTAATCGTTCCATCCCTTTCCTGGTCCACAACCGTCTGGCCCCTTATTCAAAGCAACTTAGTTCCGGTTTTTGTCGATTGCGATCCAAAAAGTTTCAACTTCGATTTGAACAAACTTGAAGCTGCAATCACGCCAAAAACTAAAGCGATCATGCTTGTTCACGTTTACGGAAACCCTTGCGACATGGACGCGTTGATGGCCCTCGCGAAAAAACATAATTTACAGGTAATTGAAGACACCTGCGAATCGATGGGCGCATACTACAAAGGTAAAGCCGTCGGCACTTTTGGTCGCGTGGCAACTTTCAGTCTCTACTTCTCGCATCACATCACAACTCTTGAAGGTGGAATCACCGTAACTGACGATTTCGAACTCGCTGAAACCATGAGAATCATGCGTGCGCACGGTTGGACTCGTGAAGCTGATGAACATGCAAAATATGTCGCAAAATATCCTGACATCGATCCACGTTTCATTTTCGTGAATTTAGGATACAACCTTCGCGCTACGGAATGCCAAGCGCGCATGGGTCAGGTGCAACTTCCAAAACTTGCAAAATTTGTTGATCAACGTCGCGCTAACGTCACAACTTATTTCAAAAATTTGAGCAAATATTCTGATATTTTTGACTTCCAACACGAGACTCCTGGGTCACGCTCTAGCTGGTTTGGATTCTCAATCGTTTTAAAACCAAACTGCCCTTTCAGTGTGAAAGAAATTTCAACTTTCATGAAGTCTCACCAAATCGAAAATCGCCCAATCATTGCCGGAAATATCGCACTTCACCCAGTGATGAAACTGTACGAACATAAAGTCGCTGGCGACCAAAGCGCTTCAACAAATATCATGAAAAATGGTATCGCATTTGGTTGTCACCAAGCAATGGATGAAGTTGCTGTGAACTATGTTTGTTCTAAGATCGACGAGTTTGTTAAAAATTATAAAAAATAAAAAATGTTCGAGCCATACAAGCAGCTACTGACTATTGGGATTACTACTTACAACGATGGCAAATATTTAGCCAAAACGATAGAATCCTGCGTCAATCAAGCCGGAAGAATTGTTATTTGCGACAATGCATCAACCGACAATACAGAAGAGATCTGTCGGGATTTTGCCAAAAAATATCCAAATATCGATTACTTCAGGCTCGAGCAGGATAACGGGAAATGCTTCGGATTTAACTTCGTAATCAAAGAGGCTAAAACCAAGTATTTCATGTGGCTTGGTGGACATGATTATCTTGACGATAATTATACCTCGCCACTAATTCACATGATGGAAAATTCCGATGCGGTTACTTGTTATCCATCATCAAGATCTGTGACTGTTAATGATGAAGAGATAGGATTGTACAACTATTGGTACTCCCACAAACTCACTTCCGACTCCGCGTGCGAAAGAATTTACACCTTAATCTCCCAGCTTCACGAAGTTGGGATGTTTTACGGAATTCATAAAACCGAAATCTTAAAGGAATTCTTACCTCACGAGTCTTTTGCAAATATGTTGGGCGGAGATCATGTTTTTCTTTGTTCAATGGCAGCGAGAGGAAAGATGATTTATTGTCCAACAGCGGTATTTAACTGGAGACAAACTAAAATAAATCTAAGCGACGAGGATAATACGGCACTTCAGAAAAACTTAATTTACAAAAATTCTGATCAGGCCGATTCATTTGATTCATCAAGAAGAAAAATGTGCGAATTACAGTTGGAAGTAATCAAAAACTGCAAAACAAAAAACATCTTCGATTCCATTAGAAAATTATACCTAGTGAGAAAAGCTAAGAAGAAGTTGAAAAAAAGATTCGGCTTCTAAGAAAGATGAAAGACAATTGGGCTGAGGCCGCCAAGGTTCTTGATAAAATTGATCCACTACCATTCTGCGGAATATCAATTCGCTCCAAGAAAAGATCTTATCACATCTCACCATTCAAGCAGATATCAATCTCTGGGGTTGGACCCGTATTTTTCTTAAATAAAAACGACCAAAAAATCTACACCGCTCTGCAAAGACGCTTTCAAGATAATTTTCAGTGG
>VGDN01000094.1 GCA_016869695.1 Alphaproteobacteria bacterium | reverse complement strand
CAAAATGCCGTCGCATTTTTTGACAGAATCGGCACGGAGTTTTTGGCGATACCTTGCAACACAGCCCACAAGCGCTTGCTGGAATTTTGCGGCTCATCCCTGCCAAAGGTAGTCAACATCATCACTTCAACTTTGGACAATGCGCAAACTGCAGAAGGAATTATTTTAATCGGCACCAACAGAACAACCGGTGTTAACCTACAGCCAGGCGAGATCGGCACTTACGAAGGAATGCGCCGCGAAAAATATTCCGACAAAATATCGCCCTTCGTCACTCCATCTTCCGAGCAGCAAACAACCTTGATGGAAGCGATTTACGACGTGAAGGCCGGAAGATTTACTGAAGCGAAGGATAAAATTTTTGGCATCGTGACATCATTAAAATCCGGCGATCGCACCAACTATCCGGTGATTTTGGGATGCACTGAATTCGCTCTCGCTATATCTGAGGCTGACATGATTCAGCTTAGAGTTATCGATCCCTCCAAACATATGGCCGTTGAGGCTAGCCGTAAAGTCGCCGAATTAAACGTAACCAGAAACAACGCCGCCACCAACTCAAACGGCTTAAACCCATCCGGCATCTTTACCTTTACTGCCGCTCACATGCTTTCCAACCCTACAAGAAAAAAAAGATCGAACGAGGAAATGAAAACAACTGACCGCCCGGTTATTGATTTCCCCGCTCAAATCACTCTAAGCAAAAACGGTACTTACCGTATCAGAATAAATGACGATCAAGCCTCGACTCCCGCAAGAATTATCGAGAGAAAAACTTTTCTAGAATCGGTTTGGGAAGAGATTCACGAGGATGTTACAACCTCAAACGCCAAAGACCGCATTAGGAGTAACGGCGAATACATATCCATTCACAGCCCAGATGAAACTCTGCAAACAAACTTAGCAAAATGGGCGGCGAAAAAGGAGATCACGATTGAAAGCGCGCAGCATGAACAAGAACGCTAAACAGTTCCTAACCAAGTATTTCATCCTGCTTTACCGCATCTCGGTAATCGGAATATTTGTTGCCGGCTGTCTGTTCGTTAAGTTGTCCCTCGATCAGGAGAAGAAAAAAATCGAAGAAAAAATTCTTGGGAGCACCGAACAAATCGAAAGAATCATCTCCTACAACATCGATTACCTGAAATATCAATTCTACTACGCAACCAAGCAAATCAAGGATGCGCACGCTTATTATAGTGATGAAAAAATAGCTAAAATTCTCTCTTCATTTGTTGGCGGAATAAATAATCAGGTCGATCTGTCGATTACGTGGAACGCTTTTTCTTGGATCGACAAACAAAACAAAATGTCCGCTGATGGCGCCGGTGGAGTGATCAAAAATCCGGTCGATGTCTCGAGTCGCGATTACCTCAAAACAACTTCGAAAATTCCGCAAAGATTAGTGTTTGGCAAACCGGTAATCGGTGCACTTTCCGGCCGATTAGTTATCCCCATCGCGATGGGCGTCTTTTCCGATCGCGGCGACTATTTAGGAACTCTGGTATTTGGCTTAGATATCGAACGAGTCTTGGACAAAATCACACAAAATATCGGGAATGAAACTCTTAGTTTTGCAGTGATGAATGAAAGCGACACAGCCTTCGCGTCAGATAATTTTATCTCACAAAATTACCAAAAAATACGCGAGCTAACAGAGAATCACATTTCCGTCGGAGAAGCACAAATCCTAGATCGCCAAAAGAATTTTATCGGGGCGGTAAATATCAAAGATTCTCCTCTCAAAATTTTTGTCTTTTACGACAGCAACAAATCGCACGACCAACTCCTCTCCATATTTCTAAAACAGATTCTGTTTTTATTTTTGATCATTTTCGCCTGCGTAATTTTGTTTCAGGTGATTTATTACAAGATCATCAGACCAGTATCCAAGCTATCCGAGCTAGCCATCAAAATTTCTAAAAAAGATTTCTCCTTCGCAATCGAGCAACCAAAAAACCGAGAATTAGCCGAACTTTTTCACGCCCTAAATTCACTAAAAGACGCCGTCACAAGAGAAGATGCTCTCCTAAAAAAACTCGCCACCGCCAACAAATCCAAAACCGAATTTTTAGCTAAATCATCTCACGACATCAAAAATTACATCGCCGCCATCAATGGCCTCAGTCACCTAATCCTGGATAAAAAAAGAAACGCCAAACTCGATAATGAGGATCTGCAAATGGTCACAACAATCGCCGACCAATCTCAGGAACTAATGCATTTCGTCGAGGATTTGCTAGACGTAAATCAAACTGATCTTGGAGATTTTTCGGTCAAAAAATTTCAACCACATGATGTTACGCAACTCCTCAAACGCGTAATCTTGCTAAACAAAAATCTTGCTATGGAGCGACACATCCAACTCAAAAGTGAGCTGGAAAATGATTTACCAAAACTCATGTGCGATGCGCGCCGCATGAAACAGATTCTGATTAATCTGCTAACCAACGCCATCAAATACAGCAAGGCTGGATCAATCGTTGTTATCCATGCCAAACACATAAAATCTGAGCAAAAAATCTGCATCGAAATCTCCGACCAAGGCACCGGAATGACTGTGGAAGAAGTTGAAATACTCCTCTCTGGTATGGGAAAAAATATTAACAAATCTCATCTTATGGAGGTTGATTCACATGGCGTTGGGATGCCGATTGTTCTGCAGCTCGTCAAGTTACATCACGGCAAAATCGACATCGAGTCCCAGAAAAACTTCGGCACCACGGTTAGGCTGTATTTTAACTGTTAGCTGGTGCGATGGACTACAAAGTAAAGATCAGAAACATCGGTGAGTCATGCGTTCTAACCAAAATTCCCAAGGATGCACAAGGATTCCTTGCTACCGAAATCTCCAAAAATTTCTCTGATTCAGACATCATCTTCATCGCACAAAATGATTCGGAGATGGATGTGTTGCAGCAGCAAATTCGCTTTTTTTCTCCCGATTCCAAAATCCTGATTTTTCCCGCTTGGGACTGTCTGCCATTCGATCGCGCCTCACCAAAGCCACTCATCCTTGCTAATCGCATCAAGACACTCTACCGCCTCGCTACTCGCCGTGACGGCGAAAAGTTTTTCATCATTACTGCCATAAACTCACTCTTACAAAAAACGATTACACCTGGGCAAATAAAGGATCTTGGGTTATATCTACAAATCGGCAGCAAGGCTTCGATCACACAAATATCCGAGATGTTGGTAGCGAAAGGTTACGAGCGTCGCGCCTGCGCTAACAATGCCTGCGAGTTTGCAGTACGTGGCGGCATCGTAGATGTGGTGATGCAGCAAGCGGCAGATTTAACTGGATACCGCATCGATTTTTTTGGCGAGGAAGTTGAATCGATTAAACTCTTTGACCCAATCACTCAGCTCACGCAAGAGGCGGTTAAATCGCTAGAAATCTTGCCCGCGTCAGAAGTTCTCTTGAGCAAAAAAACCGTCGAAAATTTTCGTCATAAATACCGACTTGCTTTTGGAGCGCCCAGGATCCCCCTATCTAGTGGAATCGAGTCGACGCGGAGCGGAGCGGAGCGCGACGATGGGGGTGTATATGACCAACTCTACAACGCCATCTCCGACAACCGCTCCTACCCAGGAATGGAGCATTGGCTACCATTTTTTTACGAAGAAGATTTGGTCAGCTTTTTTTCTTACCTAAAAAATCCCGTCACATTTTCTGGCGAAGAAATTTTCGTCTCAGCAAAACATCGTGAAGAGTTAATAAGCGAGTATTTTCAAGCACGCAGCGATGATACAACTTACAACGCAATCAGCCCAAATCTTCTGTATTTCACTGCTGATGAGTTTGCAAAAAACTTAGGAAAAACCATCGCAATTCAGTTCAACAAGTTTGACTGTCCAGACCAAAATCAGCGCGTCTTAGACCTCGAAATAAAACCCATCCCCGACTTTGCCCTTGCCGGCCGCACCAACCAACGTGATCCCATCGAGCTTATGAAAGAATGGGGTCAGACCCCTAAGGGGTCAGACCCCTTTAATCCTACCCTCGCCTTCCTAACCGAATCCTCACGCAACCGCCTTAACAAACTACTCCCAGATTACGGCCTCAAATGCCCGACAATCCTACTGCCACTGCATTTCGGCTTTTACACTTCTGACTTCATCCTCATCGGCGAACAAGCGATTTTCGGCGAAAAAATCATCCGCAAAAAAAGCAGCAAATCTGCGTCGCAAAGATTAATCGAAGAAGGTTTAAGCATTCAGCCAGGCGAGCTCGTTGTGCATCGCGACCATGGCATCGGTCGCTTCGAAGGGATTCAGACCCTTAGCGTCTGTAGTACACCCCCCTCGTCGCGCAACTTGCTCGCTTCGCTCGCAAACGCGTCTACTTCCCCCCTAAATATGGGGGATGCAACTCCACAACAAACACACCAAACCCGCATTGACATGATCAAGATCGCTTACGGTGGCAACGAAACCCTATTTGTCCCCGTCAATGACATCGATCTCATCACGCGTTACGGCGCTGATAATCCGCTGATTCAGCTTGATCGCCTTGGCGTTGCTGGTTGGAAAAATCGTCGCGAAAAAGTTCGTAAAAGAATCAAAGTTGCGGCGGAAGAGCTCTTGAAAATCGCGGCGGCGCGCCAGTTACGCAAAGCAGAAATCTTCATCCCCGAACAACATTTTTACGACGAGTTTAAAAACCGTTTTGGCTACTTAGAGACCGATGATCAGCTGCGCGCGATTGAGGAAGTGGAAGAGGATTTAGCAAAAGGTTCACCGATGGATCGCTTGATCTGCGGCGATGTTGGATTTGGGAAGACGGAGGTGGCGATGCGCGCGGCAGCGCTAGTCAGTAGTTATGGGATCACCCTCCCCTT
>VGDN01000093.1 GCA_016869695.1 Alphaproteobacteria bacterium | reverse complement strand
AAGCTTCGGCGCCACTATCTCGTGCCTTGTCCAGAGGCATCAAATTCGTGTTTACTAAAAAATTCTCACGCACCCAAAGATTCACCAAATCCTCGATTTTTAGCAGCTCCTCCACACTCACAGCACGGTTAAAGTTGAAGTCGAAAGTGAAGGAATCGACATCAACATTCGAGCCTTTTTGCGAGAGCGAATCGCCTAAGATTTCTTTGAGCGCCTTGTGCATCAAGTGAGTCGCGGAGTGGTTGCTGGCGCGGGCACTACGGGTTTGTGGATTAACCTTAGCTAGTACTTCATCACCAGCTTTTAACTCACATTTTTGGTCGAAGAAAAAATGTCCGAACAGCCCACCAACGAATTTTTTTGTTTCGGAAATTTTGACGCCAGCAATCACCCCATCATCACCTTTCTGACCGCCGGAAGTCGCGTAAAACGGGGTTTGGTCAAGGATTAGGAAGTTTGGGTAAACAGCTAAAATTTTCGCCTTCGCGCTCAAAGTTTCGTAACCCAAAAACTTCGTCTCCCCAAATTTTTCCTTAAGCTCAAAAAATATTTTTTCTTCGGCAATCTCACCCGATCCAGCCCAGTTTTTCCTGGCACGTTCACGCTGTTTCTCCATCTCACTTTCAAAAACAGGAAGATCGAGATCGAGATTTCTTTCTTTGAGGATGTCTTGAGTTAGATCAAGAGGGAAGCCGTAGGTGTCGTAAAGTTTAAAGGCGATTTCGCCGGAGAATTTTTTGTTTTTCGTCTTGCTGACCTCTTCTTCCAAAATCCCCAGCCCCTTCTCCAAAGTTTCGTGAAACTTCTCCTCTTCGGTTTTTAGTGTCTCGATGATGACAGCACGAGCACGCACCAGCTCTGGGTAAGCAGCACCCATCTCTTTGATCAAACCATCGACAAATTTGTACATTGTTGCTTCGCGCGCACCGAGTTTGTGCAGTTGGCGCATGGCTCGGCGCATGATACGACGTAAAACATACCCCCTACCCTCATTACTTGGAAGCACGCCATCAGCGATTAGGAAGGATGATGAACGTAAATGGTCGGCGATGATTTTGAGCTCTGGTTTCATTTAGGACTTACCCAGTTTTCGCTAGTTACTGACGCGGCTAGTAACAAATGCGAAGTTTAGAATGCGAATATTTTTGGTGAGCCTAGAGCGCCAAGGGTTTTACTATGCTGAATTCCTGCCCCGAGGCAGGAATCTTTTCGCCAAGCATGGCAAAACCTTAGGGCTCTCAGTGAACCAAGTGGATCGTGACCTCTAGCACCGGCCTCTTGCCCATCAAGTCTTCAACAATTTTCAGTAAACGTGAGCGCAGTGCTTTCTCGACTTCAGATAGGATTTTTGTTTCCTTAAGTTTTTGTCTTTTCTTCTTTTTCTTGAGGAAGCGAAGCCCGAAGCCATCATGCAGATCAAGCTCTTTCGCCTTGTGTTTCAAGAATGTCTGGATTTCTTTTTTAAGGATTTCTTCCGCCTCAAAGTCGCGCCTAAAATCATAAGAACCAATCGCGATTAGTTTGGTCTTTGAGATCGGGGTAAGTGAGTCGTTAACAGCGAGCGAGATGCTGATGATGCCGGCTTCGCGTAGTTTGCGGCGCTCACGGATTACGTCACCTTTAAGATCCAAAAGCTGTTTGCCATCAACGCCAAAATATCCCGACTTAACAAAGCCAACTTCAACAGAATTCGCAGGATTTTCTGCGTCGATTTTTACCGCCAATCCATTCTCGATTTGGATTACGCGCCCTACCCCAGACTCAACTGCCAACTCACAGTGAGTTTTAGTGTGCAGAAATTCGCCGTGAACTGGAATGGCGATTTTTGGCTTGGCTAAGGCGTACATCTCGCGCAGCTCAGCTTGCGAAGGATGGCCGGAGACATGTACGAAGTGATCCTTTTCGGTCATCACATCAATCTGCTTTTTCGCCAACTCATCGAACAGCTCGAAAATTTTCAGCTCATTTCCGGGAATGATTTTGGATGAAAAAATCATTAGATCGCCTTTGGTAAAGCGAATAGTCGGATGTATTCCAGTCGCGATTTTTCTGGTCGCAGCGCGTGGCTCACCTTGGCAACCAGTACAAATCACGAGTAACTCATTTTTGTTGTAAAACTTCATCTCGCGGTCGGAGACGAAGTGAAAATCCTCAGCAAAAAATCCACTTTTCTTTCCGACCTCATGTAGGCGGTGTAACGAGAAACCAGCAAGCACAACCTTGCGACCCACGTCTCGCGCGATACGAGCGATGGTATGAACACGGGCAATATTTGAGGCGAAAGTCGTAACACCAACCAAACCTTGTCGGCCGGCGATGAGGCTTTTTAGTGATTCATAAAGCTCACCTTCTGAACGCGAATGACCGGGAGAAAGCACATTTGTTGAGTCGCAGATTAGTGCTGTTACTTCACCACGTTCACCAAGTTCACGAATTTTTTTCTTCTCCGATACTTCGCCAATTACTGGATCAGGATCGAATTTCCAGTCACCCGTGTGCAAAACATTACCCTTGTGCGTGCGCACCAGTAGCGCTTTCATCTCTGGAACAGAGTGAGTCAGGCCAATAAATTCTATTTTAAATGGATGAAGATTAAGTGGTTTTGAAGCGTCAATTATATGAATCGGGACGATTTTATCGAGTTTATATTCCTCCAGTTTCGAGCGCAGAAAATTCGCGCCGAAGTTAGTGGTATAAACCGGTACACGTAGTTCTTCCCAGAGATATTGCACCGCACCCATGTGGTCCTCATGGATATGTGTGAGTACAATGCCCACAAGGTCGTGACGATGTTGTTTTATGAAAGAGATGTCTGCGGTCATCATATCGACACCAGGCACGTCGTAAGCAAACCCTACCCCCAAATCTACCATCAACCACTTACCATCGAGATGGTAAAGATTCACATTCATCCCGATTTCATTAGCACCGCCGAGGGGAAGAAAGAGTAAGTCGGAGTGATGCTTTTTTAAATTTAAGTCCATTTTTTATTAATTTCATAAACCAGTCGCAACCCTTCTAACGTAAGGTCTGGTTCGTGATGCTGAATCGAGTTCTTCAGAGCATCTTTAAAAATTTCGGCAAGACCGCCGGTGATGATGTGGGTCGTTTGGTGATTAAGTTCTTTTTCAATTCGCTGAATCATTCCTTCGATGAGCGAGATGTAACCAAAATAAACTCCGGAGTTCATCGCTTCGATCGTGTTCGTGCCAATGACGTTTTTCTGTGTCTTCACCGAAATTTTTGGCAGTTGCGCGGTCATGTCGTGTAAGGCTTTAAGTGAAAGATTAATACCTGGAGCAATCACGCCGCCTAGATATTCACCATGCGCGCCCACCACATCAAAAGTTGTCGCCGTACCAAAATCGATGATGATGAGATTGCCACCAAACTTTTGGAAACCGGCGATGGCGTTGATCAGACGGTCATGCCCGACTTCATTTTTATTCTTAACCTTAATCTTAATACCAAGACGAGTTTTGTTGTCACCAATGACTAAGATTTTCTTAGCAATTTCTTCTGGCAAAAATTTTTTTATCGCCTCGTTGATGAGGCTGATGAGTATTGGTACGACTGAAGCGATTATGCATCCTTCAATTTTTAGGCAATCGATTTTATCGGTGAGAAAAAGTTCGATGATGTCAACAGCATAATCATCGGCGGATTTTTTAGTACTGCTTGGCAAGCGCCATTTATGGGTAAGCTTAGTGCCGTCAAAAAGCCCAAGGACGATGTTGGTGTTACCGATGTCAAAAGTAAGAAGCATTAGTTCAGCTTCGTGCAGGCCTTGGCGATTCTTTCCATGGCGTTACGTAAAAATTCTTCAGAGGCGGCGTAAGAGATTCTGAAAAATCCTGGCGCACCAAAAGCAACGCCTGGAACGACTGCAACCAAAGCTTCTTCTAGGAGATACGTTGCGAAGTCATTGTCGTTTTTAATCTTATCGCCGTATAGCCCAGTGCAAGAGGGGAAGACGTAGAACGCGCCATTCGGTATGTTGCAGTTGATGCCGTTAATTTTGTTGAGCATTTCAACAACCATGTTGCGGCGTAATTCGAAGGCTTTCTTGCTTGTTGTGATGTAGCTTTGATCACCGTTTAGCGCTTCGACCGAGGCCGCTTGTGCGATTGAAGATGGGCTGGAAGTGCTTTGCGATTGGATCATAGCCATTGCTTTGATCAGCTTTTCTTCCCCAGCACCGTAACCAATTCTCCAGCCAGTCATGGCGTAAGCCTTAGAGACACCGTTAATCACGAGGGTTCTTTCTTTTAGGCGCGGCTCCAGTTCAGCGATGGTCACGAATTTCAAACCATCAAAAACTAGATGTTCGTAAATGTCGTCGGACATCACGTGAACTTGTGGATATTTTAATAAAACATCGGCCAAAGCCTTGAGCTCAGAAGCAGAATAGCAGGCGCCGGTTGGGTTGCTTGGTGAGTTCAAAATCAGCCACTTAGTTTTCGGCGTAATTTTTTCTGCGAGCGTGTTTGGCGAAATTTTGAAATTATTTTTCTCGGAAGATTCGACGATCACCGGAGTGCCTCCAGCAAGCAGTACCATGTCGGGATAAGAAACCCAGTAAGGCGCTGGAATAATCACCTCATCGCCCGGATTAATCGACGCGATTAAGGCATTGTAAATCACCTGCTTGGCGCCAGTGCTAATTATGATTTCGGATGGTTTGTAGGTTAGAGAATTTTCGCGTTCGAATTTGGCGATCACTGCTTTTTTTAGTGCTGGAGTACCGTCGACAGCGGTGTATTTTGTGTCTCCTTTTTGAATCGCTCTAACCGCTGCCTGTTTGATATTTTCCGGCGTGTCGAAATCCGGCTCGCCCATACTCAGGCCAATAATATCTTTACCGGCAGCCTTTAATTCTGCGGCCTTCATTGATACTGCGATTGTTGGAGATGGTTTGATGTTGGATAGGGATGAGGCTAGGAAAGACATAGTTGGAAGTAGG
>VGDN01000092.1 GCA_016869695.1 Alphaproteobacteria bacterium | reverse complement strand
AGCGGAGGTGAATTTTTCTTCCCCACCACCAAATGTCATGGTTGAGATGGAGGAAGAAATTGGAAATCCGTCGATTCCTATCGAGTCACCAACGGGTATTATTACAAGCTGATCAAGCTCAGACGATCCTTTCTCAACAAGCCCTCGAGATGTTGTTTCTGGGTCTTGGAATTTTATAATACTAGATTTTGTCATCTAAGAATTGATTGAGTTTTTAACACAGAGCAGAATTCAGACTTCTAATTTTCAAGCCTAAATACAACTTCTAAATCTCATTTGCCCCTGATTTTGTCTTGCTAGCCATCTTTTCCCCCTGGCTTGGAGCTACGCTAGCGGCCGGTTTCGGCAATTTCTGAAATTCATCGAAAAACTTTTCACTAAATTTATCCGGCGTGTTTTCGAGAGTTTGGCGTAAGGAAATCAGCTGATCTTTGGAGAAGGTTTTATCGAGCCATTCCATTTTTTTGGCGAGGTCGCTATCAACGAAATAATTGCCTTCTTTATCTCTTTTCTCATCGCCAAGAAGTCTCGCTGCGATTGGACGAGTGAGATTCTCATATGACACTAAAGCAACACCGCTTTTGGCGGTTTCTGGGTAGCCAATATTTCTGTGGGCGATGGCGTGAGCATAAAATAAAAGACCGGCGCCGCCATGGTGTAAATATTCGATTTCTTCGTTGGCAAGTTTTCTGATCCCGAGTCCATATTTTTCGCCAAAATCACCGCCGCTTAAAATAAAATTTTTCTCAGCAAAAAATGCTGATGCGGCTCTACTTCTCGTTGTCTCTTCTTCATCAGGATGACGCGTAAAAATCTCCTCATTTGCAACTGCGCGATAAAACTTAGCCACATCCGCCGCGCTTGAATAGGCACCGCCCGCTGCCACATCATAGTTAAAATCCTGTCCGGTTGTCACCTTGCCTTGAAAATAATCTCGGCCTTGTACGACATGAATATCCGCCCTGTTTCTTACCTTCACCTGATCATTTTCTGTCACCATCTCGTCACCCATAAAACTGTGGGTTAGTTCAAGCGGCTGGATCACTTGCTGCCTAACAATATCTTCAAATCTTGTCGGTACATTTCTCTACTCACTTACCACCACTTTCGTCATCAGCGCCGCGATTTCGTAGCCAGTATCTGAGTAAGAATGTTCACCAAGATTTCCGACCACGGGAGAAAAATACTTTCCGTCATCAAAACGAAACGACTTGGATTGATCAGCTCTAAACTCATCAAAAAAACTGGGATGCCCAATGCCAGAAGTGTGATTTAGGAGATGGCGTAACGTGATTTTGGCGTAGTGCGGATGTATAGTTTTTAATTCTTCGATGTAGCGCCTTTCATTTTCGCTGCCGTGTTTTGCAACCAGTGATTCAAAGACAGAAATCTTGGTTCCAAGTGGGTCATCATTGTCGAAGTAAGATGAAAATTCTGGACTGGTTGCAACTTTAGTAATCGCTACTGCCGCAAAGGTTTTGGTGATGCTGGCGATACAAAAAACTTCTTCTCCACCACTTCTTTTAGAAATTTCCCCATTACTTCTAGCCATTGCTACCGCTGAAGCAGTAACTCTTCCTGTTAACCACTCCCTATCGCGCGTAGTGGTTTTTAAATCTTGCTGCTGAGGCAATTTTCCATCTAGAGCGGCGAAGGAGGCATTGTAGGTGTCGAACAATTTTGTCATAAAGTCGTATTGATTAGGACGACCAGAAGAGAGTAAGACTTACGCATTAACCTATTTAGATTAACACGCCACTAAGCAAATACCTCCTCAAACATGTTTCGATGTTGATGTCGTGCGCTTCATAAATCTCATAAAGACTTAGACCATCACGAACGCCGCATAAAAAATTGATCTCTGAACGAGAAATTTTTTTGGCATAAACCTGCAAACTTCGGTCGCGGTAGATCACAAAATTTTTATGCAAAAAGCAGGAGGGGTGAAGTTTGAATTTCAGTTTAAAGATTTTTTCTGGCGGGAGTTTTATTAGCCTCGCAAGATCAAAGGGAGTAACGTCTGGTGCTAAATATGCCCTATGCTTCAACCACTCAATTTCATCAGCAAATCCCTCTCCATAATCATCCAGATTGCAACTACGTGAACGAGTTTTTTTGATGAAGTCGTGACAAAGTTTTTGGAATTTTTTTTGACCAAGTTTTTGTTGGGTTTTTGGGTAAGTAATGCGCAAAGCATTGGTTAAATTTCCGAAGAGATTGTTGCGATAAACAGCGAGCAAATCTTCTGCCGATCTCTTACCATCAACAACCTCTGCAAGCAGATTTGGTAAGGCCTTGTCATAAAGCGCGTCGATGAATTTATTTTGTAACTCTTTGAGCTGCACGTTGCACTTTTTTCATTTCATTAAACAGCATGGAAAACTCCGGAATATCTTCATCCCACTCGATTAATGTCGGGATTTTTTTGCCATGCTGTTGGACAAAGTTTCCGTACAACTCCATCACCTCTTTGCAGATATGCGTGCTGTGCGTGTCAATACGCAAACCATTGTAAATACTGTGTCCAGCCAGGTGGATCTCTTTTACTTTTGCTACCTCAATTCGATTCAAATATTCCTTCGGATCGAAGGAAAAATTTTGTGAGCTGACAAAAACATTGTTGATATCGAGCAAAATTCCGCAGTCGGTTTTGCGCGTTAT
Source organism: Alphaproteobacteria bacterium (assembly GCA_016869695.1). GTDB lineage: Bacteria > Pseudomonadota > Alphaproteobacteria > Rickettsiales > UBA1997 > UBA2645. The sequence continues at coordinate 2,346 of VGDN01000092.1, read as the reverse complement.
CTCGTTTAAAAAATCTACTTCAAAAATCTGTGAGCCCTTGAATTGTAAGTATGCAGAAGGGTTCTCGATTAAAATTTCGCGACCAAAAAAATCCTGCGCGCGACTAACATTGTCACAAAAAATCTTTAGCGATTCTTGATTGTAGGGGATTGGAAGTAGGTCATTGGAAGTACCAGCGGAAGAGGAATTGCTCCAAGAAAGATGATCAGAAAATAAAAATGGTTGGTAGAGATCTAAAAGTTTTTTGATATTTCTCATATGCTGCTGATTGAGGCCAGCGGCGGATCCAAGTGACAGACCAACGCAATGAAAACTAAGTGGATATCGCTCAGCAACTTGCGATAAGAAATTCAGCGACGCCCCACCTTCGGCGATAAAATTTTCGGTGTGCACCTCAAAAAAATCGACCTGCGGGTGATGCTGCAAAACATATTGATGATGAGGATGACGAAGCCCTAGACCGAACATAAAAAGGGCCTGACCCCTACGATCAGACCCTAGTCTTCTTATTTTTTCTTTGACGAGCAGCTCATCTTTCCTTCCTTGGTAGTTGAGCATTTCATCTTACCGTCTTTGCCAGTAGCACAGCTCATTTTTTCTTCTTTTGTATCACTCTTTTTTGACATGCAGGCATGCTTACCCGACATCATTTCGCAAGAAGAAAGACCTGAGGTCACAACAGCAGCGGCAATAGCCAGCTTAGCTGATTTAAGAAACTTAGATTTGTTAGACATTGTTAGGAGTTGTTTGGAGTTAGTAATAAAAGACGTGGGGTAAAAATTTTTCTGCCGATACGAAATCTTTTTTCCAGTTTTTACTTGGTACCAACCGCTTCTGAAATATTTTTTAGCCCATCTTTTTTAACCATCTCACTTAGCTCTTTTTTGATTCTCTCAACTAATCCAAAACCCTCATAAATAAAGGTTGTGTAAAGCTGCACCAACGACGCCCCACACTTAATTTTTTCGTAAACATCGGCAGCAGATGAAACTCCACCAACACCAATCAAAGGGATTTTTCCTTCGGTAAATTTGTAAAAATTTCTCAGTACTTCATTGGATTTGTGAAATAGCGGCACACCACTCAGGCCGCCGGTTTGTGTGGCATTGTGGCTTCGTAAATTTAGCGCACGATCAATCGTGGTGTTGCTGATAATCATGCCATCAATTTTATTTTTTATTACCGTTGCCGCGATTTTTTCCTGTTGTGATTCATCCAGATCTGGTGCGACTTTAAGCAATATCGGCACCAAACATTTGAGCTCATTTTTTTTCTTTATGATCTCACTCAAAAACAAATCGAGATGATCTTCATTCTGCAGATCGCGCAGATTTTTAGTGTTTGGTGAGGAGATGTTCACCGTGATGTAAGAGGCTTTTTGGTAAAATTTTTCGAGGAGCGGGAGATAGTCAGAAAGCACGTCCTGCGTGTCTTTGTTCTTTCCAATATTGATGCCGAGCGGCACAGAAATTTGCGGCAGATTTTTCTCAAAAACTTCTGCACCAAGATTGTTAAATCCTAGGCGATTAATTACGGCACAATCCTCAACTAAACGAAACAGTCGCGGCTTAGGATTACCAGGCTGCGGCAGTAGTGTGACCGTACCACATTCCAAAAATCCGAAACCAAATTTCTCCAAAGTTTTTGCTACTTCTGCATTTTTATCGAAGCCGGCGGCAAGTCCAATTGGACTCGTAAAATCAAGACCCCACAACTTTGTTCGTAAATTTTCGTAATCAGTTTGATGACAAAAAATAGTTGCTGCCCGTGGACAAAATTTTAGGAACTTAATCGCCAAATCATGTGCGGTTTCTGGATCGAGTTGAAAAATCAGTGGGCGAAAAAACTGGTAGAGATTCATGATTTCCTTTTGGTCGAAATGAGGACGAGAACGCTCGCAGCAACTAAGATTAGCATCACATCGGATGAGTGTTTGAGTAGTGCGCTCTTTTGTATCTTGTCGCGTAGGCGCGCTTTTTTTGGCGAGTCGATTTCGGCAACAACTTGCTGCTGAGGCAATGTTGCGGTTAGATTTGCCCCATCTTCAACCGCAGAAAGAATTAAAACGAAGAACACAAAAGTGGCACAAAGAACCACCAAAATAAAGGCTGGTTTATGCCTCTTCTCCTCAGGCAAACCGCCATTCACAACCACAAACAAAATCGCGAAAGAAAAAATAATCAGCGCGATTGTAACATCCTGCAATACGGCGTAGTTGCCAATCGACATACTCAAGAACAACAACAAAACCAGCTGCGTTATAATCACACTCATCACAAGGCTGGTGCGGTCTCGCACTAAAAATAAAATCGCCAAACCAAGCGCAAAGAAAAGCAGCAGGATAGC
>VGDN01000091.1 GCA_016869695.1 Alphaproteobacteria bacterium | reverse complement strand
ACTTCGGGAGTAAATTTCATTTAGATCACAGTTAAAAATAATCCCAATTCGTCTGCAGCTTTAATGACCTCATCTTTCTGTAAAACCAACGTAGAATTGACCTGAATGGCAATTCCTTTAATTCCCGCTTCCGCACAATTTTTTACAGTAGTCACGCCAATCGTTGGTAGATCCGCCTTTGCGCTTTGTCCGGATTTTTTCATCTTTACCAACACCGAGTTTTGACGGAGATTTTTGCAACGCTTAATCATATCGTCCGTACCCTCTAGCGCTTCCACCGCGATGATTTGCTTCTGCGCCACCACTAGCGACTGACCAACATCAAACTTCGAAAAATGCCGCACCGCCGCAATGCCGAGCTGGATATCTTCAAGATGTTCCTTGTTTGGTTGATTCTTGCCAAGTGTTGATTTTCTAGAGATCACACAATCAAGCAGCTCATCAATCCGCAAAATCTTCAGACCTTTTTTCTCGAAGAAACTAATCACCGTACGGAGCACTGCGTCATCACCAAGTATTTTGTTGGCGAGGATTTTGGCGAGCAATACCGCTCCAGTCTTGTCTACCTTGAGCGCAGAGAAATTTGGCTTAGTCACCCCGCCGATGAAAACCATCTCCTTAACTTCATTGTCCTGAAGGATTTTTAAAAACTTCTCCACCTCGCCATATCCTAGTTTTGTAGGACGAAAGGCTGAGTAGTCGATATCGTAATCTTCACCCTCAAGCAAAAACAAAACGAACTGCCGATTTTTTTTCTGACAATCCTCAATTAAAATTTTCGGCAACAAGCCGCGTCCGGCAAAGATTCCCAACTTATCCTGCATGATTCAAACTCGCGCCTCCATCGATAAATAAAATTTGTCCGGTTACGAAGTGATTATTAAGCAGGAAGTCAACGGCCTGTAAGATGTTTTGCGTCTCACCTTTTTTTTGTAGTGGGATTTTTTGGATGAAGTTTTGCGTTTCGGAATGGTCAATAGGATCAAGAATAAAACCAGGCGCGATGGCGTTAACTCTGATGCTAGGGGCTAGTTCGAGCGCGAGCATTTTAGTCAGTTCGGCCAAGGATTTTTTGCTGAGGAGGTAGTAAAAATAACTAGTGTCGTAGCGCGCGATGTTCTTGTCGGTGATATTGATGATCTGCCCATTTTTCGGCGAGTTTTTGGCAAATTCCTTCGCCAGAATCAGTGGCGAAATGAAATGTAGATTTAGGTTGTCAGATAGCTCAGAATCTGGCGCAGTGAGGAAATTAGATTTCGTAAAAATCGAGGCGTTGTTGATGAGCAAACTCCAATTGGCTGAATTTATTTTGACAAACTCCGCGAGTCTTTTTGCCTGCTTTTCATCGCGTAAATCCGCCTGAAAAATGTCACATTTTACTTGGAATTTTTTGCTGATTTCCGCCGCCAACTCTTTCGCCTCTTGCTTAGACTTGTTGTAACTAATCACCAGATCATAACCACGTGAAGCCAGCAGCAGCGCAATCTTTCGCCCTATCCTTTTTGCCCCACCGGTGATTAGTGCTGTGTTATGTTTCATAAGTTGTTTTAGTGCTCAGTAAGGGGGATGGATTGCTTCGCGCTTTGCGCTCGCAATAACGAAGAAGATAAGTAATACACTTTCCTCGTCATTGCGAGGTTTTCGAAGCAAGTCGAAGCAATCCATCTGTGCACTGAGCATTGTGCACTGAACACTTCTTAAAAACCTCCCTCAACACTTCCGTTACCCCTTCCCCCGTCACGCCAGAAATCACAAAAACTTTCTTGGCTACCTTCTTCAAAGCCGTGGTTTTTTTCTTTAATTCGGTTGGGGTTAGAAGGTCGATTTTGTTGAGAGCAACCACTTCCGGTTTTTGTAACAACTCCTTGCTGCATGCCCAATCTAATCCAAGCTCCCGACTTCTGCCGACAAAATTTTGGCGCAAATGACTCGGCGAACTTGGCTGTATATCTTTATACAACCCGCGTTCGCCGTCCTCATTTTCGCTCAAAATTTTTTTGGCAGAAGTTCGGAATCTTGGATTAGATTGGGCATAGCCCGCCAGCTCTTCACGGATCACACGGTAGTTTTTTACGACATCCTCCGCCGAAGCGTCGATTAGATGCAGCAATACACCACAACGTTCGACATGTTTTAAGAAGCGATCACCAAGTCCACGACCTTCGGAGGCGCCTTCGATCAATCCTGGAATATCAGCCAAAACAAATTCGTGATCATCGACATAAACCACGCCAAGCTGCGGCTTAAGCGTCGTGAAAGGATAGTCGGCAATCTTTGGCTTAGCGCGCGTTGTCGCTGCCAAGAAGGTAGACTTGCCAGCATTTGGCATACCAAGCAATCCAGCATCGGAGAGAAGTTTTAACTCAAGACGTACCCATTTTTCTTCACCAGGCTCACCCTTCTGCGCGTAAGTCGGAGCGCGGTTGGTTGAGCTTTTGAAATTTATATTTCCAAGTCCACCGCGACCACCCTTAACCAACACAACACGCTCACCGTGATTCATCAAATCCGCGATCAATTCCAACTTGTCGTCGGAAAAAACCTGCGTACCTAGAGGAACTCGTAAAACTAGATCATCGCCAGAAACCCCATTCTGATTAGCTCCACGACCACCATTCCCACTCTTCGCGGCAAAATGCTGCTTAAAACGAAAATCAATCAACGTGTTTAAGTCTTTGGTGCATTCGAAAATCACACTGCCTCCTCGACCTCCATCACCGCCATCAGGACCACCACGAGGCACAAATTTTTCACGACGAAAACTAGACGCACCATTGCCGCCATTTCCGGCTTGGAGATGGATTTTTACTTCGTCGATAAAATGCATTTTAGATTTGGGATTTTGGATTTTATATTCATTCCACCTGAAGAAGACGATTTATGACGAAGCAATTTTTGGCAAAGTCAGAGATCGGCTTTTTCAGGTGGAATGAGTATATACCCAATCTAGTTGAAGATACCGACTTTCTAGCTTCACCTTTTTAGCAAAAATTAACGCTGCTCAAAGCCTTAGTGGGTCAGTCCACAAAGGCTTTTCACAGCATTAGTTTTTTCTAAAAATGCTTTGCTAGAAAGTCGGTATCTTCAACTAGATTGGGTATCAGATTGCCGCTTTCCCAATAAATTCTGGAGTTCCTCTTGCTAAAGAAAATCAAAAACTTCGTCATTTCTGGCGCTGACTGTTTACCAATCATTGAAGGTGGTAAGGGTGTTGGAATCACAACCGGCGTGACTGCCGGCCATTTCGCTAAAGCTGGCGCAGTTGGAACTTTTTCAGGAGTTAATGCCGATTGGTTTACTGAAGATGGTAAGCTTGTCCCGCTTGAATACAAGACGCATACCCGTCGCGAAAAGCATGAAGAACTAATCTCTTACTCCATCAAAGGCGGCATTTCACAGGCGCGCATCGCCCACGACATCGCTTCTGGCGCTGGCCGCATCCACATGAATGTCCTGTGGGAAATGGGTGGTGCTGAGCGCGTTTTGCACGGAATTCTCGAAGGTTCAAAAGGCTTAATTCACGGTATCACTTGCGGCGCCGGCATGCCTTACCGCCTTTCTGAAATCGCCGAAAAATATCGCGTTTACTACTACCCCATCGTCTCCTCAATGCGCGCCTTCCGTGCACTATGGAAGCGCAGCTACCACAAGGCCAAAAATTTGCTGGGTGGTGTAGTTTACGAATGCCCATGGCGCGCCGGCGGCCATAATGGTCTGTCGAATGCCGAAAGTCCTGACGCCTATGAAGATCCATATCCACGCGTCGCTGAAATCCGCAGCTTCATGAATGAAGTTGGTTTGAATGATGTGCCGATCGTCATGGCTGGCGGCGTGTGGAATCTCGAAGAGTTTGAGCATTGGCTCGATAATCCAGAGATCGGACCAATCGTCTTCCAGTTTGGCACGCGCCCAATCGTCACGCAGGAATATCCCGTGCCTGATGCCTGGAAGAAAAAGCTACTCACTCTGAAAAAAGGCGATGTTTACCTAAACCGCTTCAGCCCCACTGGCTTCTACTCATCCGCCGTCGAAAATGATTTTATCCGTGAATTGAAAGGTCGCGAAATCAGGCAAGTTGAATATCGCACCAAACCAGTCGACAACTTCACTTGCGAGATCCCATTCGGACAACGCGGTCGCGTGGTTTACATCAAACCGGAAGACAAAACGAATGTAGATTCCTGGATCAAAGCCGGCCACTCTGAGGGCATGAAGACACCGGATGAAACCTTGATGTTTGTCGATAAATCCAAAGCCGCACAAATCGTTACCGACCAAATCAACTGCATGGGCTGCCTTAGCCAATGCCGCTTCAGCAACTGGTCCGACAAGTCTGAGATGAATTATACAACAGATCGTAAGGCCGATCCACGCAGCTTCTGCATCCAAAAAACGCTGCAAGATATTCGTCACAATATCGACATTGAAAACCAGCTAATGTTCTCCGGACATAGCGCCTACCGCTTTGCTACTGACCCATTCTACGCGGACGGCTTCGTGCCAACGATTGGGCAGTTGGTTACAAGGATTATTCAGGGTAAGTAATGACCACTCGTTTCATCTTCATCACCGGCGGTGTTGTTTCTTCGCTTGGTAAAGGCCTTGCTTCCGCTTCGCTGGCTGCACTGCTGCAGGCACGTGGATATTCAGTTAAGCTACGCAAACTCGATCCTTACTTGAATGTCGATCCCGGCACAATGAGCCCAACACAACATGGCGAGGTGTTTGTAACCGAAGATGGGGCAGAAACTGATTTGGATTTAGGCCATTATGAACGCTTCACCGGCGTGGATGCAAAGAAGTCCGACAATGTCACTGCTGGCCAGATTTACTCCAAACTTTTAGCGAAGGAACGCAAAGGCGACTATCTCGGCGGCACGGTACAAGTAATTCCGCACGTCACTAATCTCATTAAAGAATTTGTCTTAAACGATGTTAAGGGTGTTGATTTCGCTTTGTGCGAAATCGGTGGAACAGTTGGAGATATCGAAGCACTGCCATTTTTTGAAACCATCCGTCAGCTTGGTTATGAACTTGGTCAAG
>VGDN01000090.1 GCA_016869695.1 Alphaproteobacteria bacterium | reverse complement strand
CGCTAATCGTGGCCTCGCAGCCCAGTGCTGCAAGAAACATTATCAAGATTCTGGCCACAGACCAAAAAATCCCGGCATATTTTTACGACGAAGATTTTGGCGTTGAGATGAACGCCGACACCGGCGAATTCGATTTCCACTTCGGTGAATATTCTTTCCAAAATCTCCCTAAACCATCTCTCCCAGGCTCTCATCAGTATATCAACTTCGCCACCGCCATCACCACCTCTCTTACCACTTACCCCTTACCACTTACCACTATCGCGCAAGCGATTAAAAATGTTTCTTGGCCCAGTCGCTTAGAGCGCATCACCAATGGCTTAGAAAAAATTTTACCGACTAACAGTGAGTTATGGATCGATGGTGCCCACAATGAAGCGGGCGCTTTTTCTCTTGCTCGTTTCTTGCTCGAACAAAAAGACAACAAAAAAAGTTTCGTGATCTGCGGCTTCAGCCGAAACAAATGCAAAAAGGAGTTTCTGGAAAAGTTTAAAAATGTTGCAGAAGTAGTGGCGGTAAGGGTTGCTGGTGAACCATATCCAGAAGAAGCAGAAAAAATCTCGGCTATCGGAGCAGAAATCGGTATGAAAATATTCGCCGCCTCCGACTTGTTGGAAGCTCTACAATGCTGCGCTAAAAAAACTTGCCGCGTGGTGATTTGTGGGTCGCTGCATTTGGCGCGAGATGTGAGATATTTTTGGCGAACCTAGAGCGCCAAGGGTTTTACTATGCCTAATTCCTGCCCCGGGGCATGAATATTTTTGAAACACCTACCTTCCTTTTAACATTTTCCCCCTTAACAAGCCGCGCCCTTCCTGCAGAGGATGTGTTCTAACCTGAATCAACAAAGCCATGTCTAACAAAAAACAAGACGCAGCCATACCCAACCCGACCCAAACCACCGAATTTCTGACAAAGGATTTTCAGCAAGAATCGCGACGGAAAATGAAAGACATATCAGGAAATACGTCGTCATTTTCCGAGCGAATTCTTGCTGAAAAGACGAAGTCAGAAATCGGTGATTTGGGTCGGGTTGGGTATAGAACTTCTAAAGAACTAGAGGCATTACAGTTTCACGTCCAGGGCCAGCCAGGAAAGGTTGGGATGCATGCGACGAAGCCGCTCAACACGCAGCGCGATCTTGCCCTCGCCTACTCTCCTGGTGTGGCAATCCCATGTCTAGAAATCGAGAAAAATCCAGAAGCTGCTTACGACTATACTTCGAAAGGAAACTATGTGGCTGTAATCTCCAACGGCACAGCCGTTCTTGGATTGGGAAATCTCGGCGCGCTTGCTGGTAAGCCGGTCATGGAAGGAAAATCAGTGCTCTTTAAACGCTTTGCCGACATCGATTCCGTAGACATCGAAGTGGCCACCGAAAATCCGGAAGAGTTCATAAACGCCGTAAAATATCTCGGTCCGACTTGGGGCGGCATCAATCTCGAAGACATCAAAGCACCAGAATGTTTCATCATCGAAAGCCGCTTACGAGAGATCATGGATATCCCTGTTTTTCACGATGACCAACATGGCACCGCCATTGTTTCTGCCGCTGGAATTCTAAACGCACTGTATATCTCCGGTAAAAAGTTTAAGGATTTGAAAGTTGTGGTGAATGGTGCCGGCGCCGCTGGAATAGCTTGTCTAGAGCTTTTAAAAGCGATGGGTTTGCCGCATGATAGTGCAATCTTATGTGACACTAAAGGCACGATCTATAAGGGTCGGACTGAAGGAATGAATCAGTGGAAATCAGCGCACGCCGCCAACACCAAAGCCCGTACACTCGCTGAAGCGATGAGTGGTGCCGATGTGTTTTTAGGTCTCTCCGTTAAAGGCGCGGTCACCAAGGAGATGGTGAAATCCATGGCCAAAAATCCGGTGATTTTCGCGATGGCTAATCCTGATCCAGAAATCACGCCGGAAGAAGTTTATGCCACGCGCGATGACGCCATTGTCGCCACCGGCCGCTCGGATTATCCAAACCAGGTCAACAACGTGATGGGCTTTCCTTACATCTTCCGCGGCGCCCTTGATGTGCGCGCTTCTACGATCAACGAAGAGATGAAGATCGCAGCAGCAAAAGCTTTGGCTGACTTGGCACGTGAGCATGTGCCAGAAGAGGTAATGAAGGCATATGGAAATCGCGACATGAAGTTCGGCGCGAAATACATTATCCCGACCCCATTCGATTCACGCTTGATCCATGTGGTGCCGATGGCGGTGGCGAAAGCTGCGGTTGAAACTGGCGTCGCCCGTAAACCGATTAAGGATTGGGATGCTTACAAGAAACAGCTACAAGCCCGCCGTGATCCAACGGTCAACAGCCTCGGCAATATTTTTGAAAAGCTCGAACGCAATCCAAAGAAAGTGATTTTTGCGGAAGGTGAGCAGCCAGAGATCATCCGCGTTGCGGCGATGTGGCGCGACAACGGCTACGGCAAGCCAATCCTCATCGGCAAAGAAAAGCGTATTTTGGAAAATATGAAGGAGGCGAATGTCGAGCCAAAAGGCATCGAGATATACAACGCCGCGATCTGCGATGAGAACAACAACTTCACCGATTATCTTTACAAGAAACTGCAACGCCGCGGCGTGCTACGCTCTGACTGCGCGCGCATGGTAAAGAATGATCGCAACGTTTTCGCCGCTTCGATGCTTGCTTGCGGACATGGTGATGCGCTTGTCAGCGGGCTTACGCGCGGTTACCGCAAGACCCTAACAGATGTTTGGCAGGTGTTAAAAAACAAGAAGGATAAGATTCTTCTTGGCGTCTCGATGTTGATCTCGAAAGGCCGCACCATCTTCATCGCCGACACTGCATGCTCTGAACTTTCTTCATCTGAGCATCTCGTAAAGATTGCGATTCAAACTGCGGCGAAGGTACGCGATATGGGCTTTGAACCTCGCGTCGCTTTTCTTTCTTTCTCTAACTTTGGCTCAGCTTTGAAGGTGGAATCATCACGCATCAAGCATGCGGTTGAACTGCTTGATGAAATGAAAGTCGATTTTGAATATGATGGCGAGATGACTGCTGATGTGGCTTTGAACGCGGATAAGATGGTGAGATATCCCTTCTGCCGCTTGACCGCGCCGGCCAACATCTTGATCTGCCCCGGACTTCACTCTGCCAGCATCGCCACCAAACTTTTGGAAGAAGTTGGCAGTTGCACCATAATCGGCCCTATCCTTGACGGCTTTGAAAAGTCCGTTCAAATCGTAACCATGCACTCCTCAATCAACGACATCCTCAACATGGCGGCGATCGCAGCGGTGGGCGCACAAACAAAATAATCAATATGTCCGGTTTTCATGAAATGATAGCGAATGGGGCTATACAACAACCACACTCGAACCATGCTGTCAACGTAGCATCTGCGGGGGGAGGAGGTATGCTTCCCTTCGAAGGAAAAGGTCTGGAAAATGTGGTAAATGCAGACATAAACTCAACGATAGCTCTAGAGGGTGCTGACAGCCTGTTTAGTAAAATGAATGCCGGCGGGGGGGCATTGGGTGGAACTCTAAATCAACTTGGTGAACAGGCGCTTGATTACTTAGGAACGCCGCACGCAAAAGGAGATAATCTAAAGCTCGAAGAGCTTGGCGATAAGATAAAAGTACCGAACGTACCTGGTGATTTAGGCGAAGGAGCGATGAAAAATGTTGGCCTAGTGGGAGCGGGTGGTGGGGCTTCTCACTAGTCATGCTGAGCCTGTCGAAGCGTGATGCTTGTTGTATTCCTAGGCCTGTCACCCTTCGACAGGCTCAGGGTGACTAATCCACCTTTCCACTAAACCAACCGCACATTCCCATAATCCACTTCCCGGTGATATTTCTTTTTAGTGAAGGCCAGGATTAGGCCAAAGCAGATTCCCATCGCGATCATTGAGGAGCCGCCATAGCTGATGAAGGGTAGTGTCATTCCTTTGGTTGGCAACAAGCGCAGACTCACGCCGATATTCACGATTACTTGCATCGCGAACTGAGTCATCAATCCGCAGAGTGAAAGATAGGTGAATAGCTCCTCCTCATCGAGGACGCGCTTAACAATACGAGTGATTAGATAAGCAAAAATCAGCACCAAAATCATGCAGGAAAAAATCCCAAACTCTTCGCCGATCACTGCAAAAATGAAATCGGTATGAGCGTCGGGAACGAATTTTTTTACCATACCGTTACCCGGTCCGGTGCCAAAGAATCCGCCATTCACAAAAGCATCGAGCGACCTTTCCACCTGGTAATTTTTTTCACCTGAATCGAGGAATTTATTAATGCGATCTTCGACGTGAGGCAAGGCGATGTAGGCTGTGATTGCACCGATCACCGCAAAGACAGCAAGGATGCTAATGATTAACCAAGGTAGTCCGTAAACGAAGAGCTGTACCGCCCAAAGCGCGGTGAAGGTCAGCGTCATTCCGAAATCTGGCTGTAGAATCAGCAGGCACACGATCAGCAAGAATAAAGCGGCGGAGATGCCGTATTTAACATACCAAGATTCTGAGTAGAAGCGTTGCAGGATGATGGCGTTGCATATGATGAAGAAGGTCTTGGCAAACTCAGATGGCTGTAGCGTAAATCCTAAAATCGAAACCCAACGACGCGCACCTTTAATCTCCGTTCCACACAACAAAACAAGTAACAACATCAGCAACGAAACCAGCATTCCCGCCATCGCCAGCAGTTTTATTTTTTCTTGGTCAAGTAAGGAAATCGTTATCAGCAGCAACAATCCGACTACAGCAAAAACAATCTGCTTCTTAAGGAAGAAGAATTTTTCGACGTCGATTTTTTTAGCGACTGCCGGACTGGCGGTAACAATCATCATCAGCCCAAAACACATGATTCCGATGATGAGGAAGAAGTTGATCTTGTCGATATCGAGCCACCATTTTTTGACAAAGCTGGAATAGCGGCGATCGAAGAGAATTTGGGAGGAATTCATTTTGGAAGCGCGGTTGCGGGGGGAGAAAACGATTTAACAAACGCACCTAAACGTGCGTTTGTTAACGTTTTCGGCTAGATCCAACGAAGGAGGAAAATTTGGGTTATCTATAAAATTTGTTGCGGGGG
>VGDN01000089.1 GCA_016869695.1 Alphaproteobacteria bacterium | reverse complement strand
TTCGATGCTGGCAATTGAAGGGCTGGAGGCGAACATCCAGCCGGAAAAAATTGGTATTTCGCGTGACTGATCTTGTTCGTCATTTTTGATTTCAGAGACGTCGAGAAAAATTTTACTTTCGGGTTTCTGATCTAGTGGCGCTTGCCAGCATTTGCGTGCCACGATGACTAAGCTACCGAATTTCATTTTGTCACCGGTTTTGATGGTCAGCAGTGAAGTTTTGGCGGTGATTTTGTTTAGAATCTGAATTTGAGAAGAGTTGGTGAAGCGTGTAGGATCAATATTTTCTGGGTTTGTTTCTTGGGCCAACGCGCTCCAAGACAACAGGAGGGAGATGGCTATTAGACTACTTATTTTCATTGTTCTTGTCCTTGTCGCTGAAGATGAATTTGCCGAGCAGCTCTTCGAAATTTACGGAAGATTGAGTGAACTGAATTTCGTCACCATTCTTGAGATTTTCATCATCGCCGCCGGGAGTGATCGCCAGATATTTCGAGCCAAGCAATCCTTCCGAAACTATCTTGGCAGAAGAGTCAGATGGTAGCTCAACAGACTTGTTGATGTTTAGCCGAAGTGCAGCGCGGAAAGTTTTTAAATCGAGGATTTGTTCTTCTACCGTGCCGATTTTTACACCGGATATTTTGACATCGCTGCCGGCATTAAGCCCGTCAGCATTGTCGAATTTAGCGATTAGGAAGTAGCCAGTGGAGCTGCTGACTTTGGCGCTACGAAAAGAGTTGAAGAAAAAAAATGCCGTACAAAGCAGAACAAAAGTTCCGACGATGACTTCGAAATAATTGCTGTTCTTATTCATTTATTTAGTGCTCAGTGCTCAGTGCTCAGTGCTCAGTGCTCAGTGCTCAGGCTCTCATAAACTCTGAGCACTGGGCACTGACAACTATGCACTAATTATTCCGGTTTCCACGCTTGATATTGTTGACTGGTTGAGTTTTTCGGAGAGTAAGAATTTTTGGTTCCGGTTAGGTTTGGTAGGTGAATTTTTTGCCAAGAAAAACGGTGAGTATTGATTTGTAAAGGTACAATGTCGGTTGTGTAATGCAGCCATCCATGCCACTCCATCGGCACTTTAGAAGCCTCGGTACAACCATTATAAATCACGAATCTTTTACCGTTTTTTTTGTGCAAAAAATATTCGTTACCGAACTCATCCTCACCAATTTTATTGGAGAAGAGCTTGATGAAGAATTTGTTGAATGGGCAGATTTTCATTAATCAAAAACAGTTTTCGCGATTGTTAATGTGGTGATTTTAGCGGCGCCGCATTTTCTCAGTGCTTTTGCGCAGTTTTCAAGAGTTGCGCCAGTGGTCATGACATCGTCGATCAGTAAGATTGTTTTGCCACGAAGCGAGTTGCGATATTTGGCATTCACCAAAAAAGCGCGTTTCAGATTTTTCTTCCGCTCCTTGTATTTGAGCGTGACCTGTGGGGTTGTGTCGGCAACTCGCTGGAGCAAATCCGTTACAAATTTTTCTTTTCCCAAATTTTTTCCAATCAAAACCGCCTGATTAAATTTTCGTTTTTGTAATTTTTTGATATGCAGCGGAACGGCGCCAATCAAGTCACAATCAGCGATTTCATTTTTGGCTTTTTCACGCAAAAGCCGGGCGAATTTCTTCGCCAGAAAGATTTGGTCATTATATTTTAAGTCGCTGATCGCTTTGCGGATGATGTCGTTGTAGAGGAAAATCGTCACCGCCTTGTCATAGGCTGGCGGCTTAGTCAGGCAAGTAGCGCAGAGGGGTTTCATATGTTTGATTTCGATCTCAAAAGGATAGGAGCAAATCTGACATTTTGGCTCGGTGATGAATTTGAGTTTTGGCCAGCAGTGTTCGCAGAACAAGGCTTCGCGGTTGATTATTTCTTGGCAGAACAAACAATGATTGGGGAATAAAATCTCTAAAAGTTTTTTCATGTTATTTGACCGCGAGCTCTTGTGGCAGAACCGTCGACGGGCGGATAAAAATCATTTTTTACGGCAAGAAATTTCACGTCGCTTGCATGAAAATCTCGAATTACTCAACCGTGAATTTGTGAATGTTTTGCAGTTGGAGGATGAGGATTTCTCCTACCAAGCAAACTCTTACGATCTTATTTTTAGTCTCCTCGATTTTCATTTCATCAACGACATCCCACAATATCTGCTAAAAGTAAAAACTGCTTTGCAGCCAGGCGGGAGCTTCATCGCTAGCTTCTTTGGCGAAGAAAATCTAGCTGAGCTCGCGCAGGTTTTGCGACAAAGTGAGAATGAAGTTTACGGCGGAATATCGCCAAGAATGCCGCCACTGATTGATGTAAAAACCGCCGCTGCCTTGTTACAAAAGGCTGGATTCCAAAATCCAATTTCTGATGTCGATCGCATCACGGTTGAATATGCTGATACATTCGCTCTGCTAAAGGACTTAAAAAATTTAGGGCAGGGTAATATTTTACATCAGCGCTCACGCCGCTTCGTCACCAAGAAATTCCTAAATAAAATTTTAGAGAATTATCGTAAGCTTTATCAAACCAATGACGGTAAGGTTTTAGCAAGTTTTGAAATCGTAACAATTTGTGGATCTAAATGAGATTTCTTTTTTTATTACTCACTATTTTTGCCTCTTCAGCTCACGCCCAAGTCAACCGCTTTTGGGACAATCCTAGTGCCTATCCCACTGATCTAAATCGTGCTTGGATTGAGACGCAGGGAAATTGTTCAGCATCAAATCAATCTCAGTTGTCGATCATAAAATCGCGCTCATCAAGCCTGTCCCTAGAGGAGAATGGATTGCCGCTTTCTGAGATGCTCGATATGATATTAACAACGCCACATTTTCCTAATATAAACAGCCTTGATCTTCGTAAGGCCAACTTCAGCAAAAATGATCTAACAAAGCTGAATCAACTAGTTCCGCGCATGGTTAATGTGACCGATTTATATCTTGGTGGCAGTAGCATTCCAGACAAGCGGATGCTGATAAATTACATCCTAACCAATCTCGCCAACCAGATTCAGATTCTTGATTTAAGCGACATGAGATTTGATGCGAGCGATGCCAGAATGCTTGGGGGTGTGATCGGAAGCATGAAGAATCTGCGCGTACTTTATCTCGGCGGTAACGATTTGGGCGATGACGGTTTTGGCAGCTTGATGAATTATGGCATCGCCAATCTGAAGAATTTGCAAATACTTAGCCTGCAGAAAAACAACCTCACTGACGTTTCGGTTAAGCGCTTCGCCATGTCGGTGATGCCACGAATGACTAGCCTGCAAATTCTTGATCTGAAGTGGAATATGATTGGTAGTGATGCGACTAGACAGCTGGTCACAACATCTATGTTTTTGCCGCAAATCATCGTGTTAGATCTGGATTCAACCCTGGGAAAATCTGCGAAAAAACATGTTTCCGAATTTTTAAAATGCAGCACCTATTCAAGCGGCGTATTCGCTGACCCTGTACAGTAAAAGATCCAATAAAATGAAAAAACTGCACATCAAAACCTATGGCTGTCAGATGAATGTTTACGACTCTGATCGTATGCAGGATTTGATGGAGAATGTTGGTTACGAAACAATCGACTCGCCGGAAGGTGCGGATATGGTGATCATCAACACCTGCCACATTCGCGAAAAAGCTTCGGAAAAATTATTTTCTGATTTGGGGCGAATTCGTCCGCACAAAAATAAAAAGGAAGAAAGCGGAAGTCAGATGATCGTTGCCGTTGCTGGTTGCGTGGCACAAGCGGAAGGTGAGGAGATTTTCAAACGTTCGAAAGTTGTCGATATTATTGTTGGGCCTGAAAGCTACCAAACCTTGCCAGATCTGGTTGGGAAGATGATCCGCGAAAAGAAAAAACAGATTAATCTAGATTTCGTTCCCGATAATAAATTTGACGTCTTGCCCGAAAGCAAAACAGGAGTAGGGGCCTCGGCCTTTGTCACCGTTCAAGAAGGCTGCGACAAATTCTGCACATTCTGCGTCGTGCCTTACACAAGAGGCGCCGAATATTCCCGCGAAGTTTCGAAGATTGTTGATGACGCCAAACGCCTAGTCGACCAAGGCGTTTCCGAAATTTATTTCCTCGGCCAAAATGTAAACGCCTACCACGGCCTAGACGCGACCGGCGCACCCGCAAGCCTCGCCAAACTAATCGAAGAAACCGCCAAAATCGACGCCGTAAAACGCATTCGCTACACCACATCTCACCCTCGCGACATGTCTGACGACTTGTTCGCCGCCCACCGCGACATCGAAAAATTAATGCCTTTCTTGCACCTTCCAATTCAGTCCGGCGCCAATGCCGTCTTGAAAGGAATGAATCGCAAACACACAAGACAAGACTATTTCAAAATCATCGAAAAACTCCGCGCCGCCAGACCAGACATGGGTTTGTCGTCTGATTTCATTGTCGGCTTCCCAGGAGAAACTGATCGTGATTTTGAAGACACAATGGATTTGGTGCGCAAAATCACCTTCACCCAATGCTACTCCTTCAAATATTCCCCACGCCCGGGAACGCCAGCTGCGGATGCTAAAATTCAAGTCGAAGAATCCGTAAAAGATGCGCGTTTAGCTGAGTTACAAAAGTTGCTGACGGAACAACAAATCGAGTTCAACCAAAAATCCGAAGGCCAAGTAACGCCAGTCCTCTTCGAACGCGAAGCGCCAAAATCGAAGAAGTCAAAAGTCGGCGAAAAGATTCAGTTGTGGGGCAAATCCCCTTACCTCCAATCCGTAATCGTCGACGTCGATTCGGAAGCGGAAGCCAAAAAATACTTCGGCAAAATCGCGGAGGTAAAAATTTTGAAGAGTAGGCCGAGTAGTTTGGTAGGAAAGCTTTGAGCCTACTAACCCGCGCAAGCGGGAATCTACAACCGTCATCCTTGACGCGTAGCGTCGAGGATCTCGGGAAGTAACGAAGGATGAACTAATGAGATCCTCGAATCCTACGGATTCAAGGATGACGAGGTTGCCCAAGACAGTTTACCAATTTTAAATCACCCGTCTCAATCACTGGTGCGATTGATCCACCATCTTTTACAAAGAGGGCTTAATGACAAATTAAAATTATGAAAAAATTTCT
>VGDN01000088.1 GCA_016869695.1 Alphaproteobacteria bacterium | reverse complement strand
AGAGGGCGAAACCATCACTATCAACGGCTCAACTGGTGATGTGATGCTTGGTTTGGTACCAACTTTGAAGCCAAATCTTTCTGGTGATTTTGAAACAATCATGAAATGGGCGGATGAAGTTCGTGTGTTAAAAGTTCGCACAAATGCGGAAACTCCACTCGACTGCCAAACCGCTCGTGACTTTGGTTGCGAAGGTATTGGTCTTTGCCGTACTGAACACATGTTCTTCAACGAAGATCGTATTATTTCTGTTCGCGAAATGATTTTGGCGGAAGATCTCGAAGGCCGCAAAAAAGCCCTCGCGAAATTACTGCCAATGCAACGCAAAGATTTCGTCGACATCTTTAAAATCATGGCTGGATTGCCGGTTACGATTCGTCTTCTTGATCCACCTTTGCACGAATTTTTGCCGCACAAAGAAAACGAAATCGCTGAAGTTGCGAAGGCGCTCAACGTTGATGCTTCCTACGTCAAACACAGAACACATCAGCTTCAAGAGCAAAATCCAATGCTCGGCCACCGCGGTTGTCGCTTAGGAATTTCTTACCCAGAAATTTACGAAATGCAGGCGCGCGCGATTTTTGAAGCCGCAGCTTTGGTGAAGAAAGAAATCAAGCAGGACGTGCTTTTAGAAGTGATGATTCCTTTGGTTGCGACCAAAAAAGAATTACAAATTTTAAAAGATCTAATCGTCGCGACTGAAAAATCCGTCGAAAAAGAATCTGGCGTAAAATTGAATTACATGGTTGGTACGATGATCGAGCTGCCTCGCGCTGCATTGATGGCTGACCAAATCGCTGAAGAAGCAGAATTCTTCAGTTTCGGAACTAACGACTTAACTCAAACAACTTTCGGATTAAGCCGTGACGATTCTGCGAATTTCTTAGGCCACTACCAAAAAGCCGGAATCTTAGAAAAAGATCCTTTCGCCGAGTTGGACCAAGACGGAGTAGGCCAGTTGATCAAAATCGCCGCTGAGAAAGGAAAATCTGTGCGCAAAGAAATCAAACTCGGCATCTGCGGCGAACACGGTGGCAACCCAGCATCGATCGAGTTCTGCCATCGCACTGGATTGAATTACGTAAGCTGCTCACCTTACCGCGTGCCGATCGCGAGACTCGCGGCGGCAAGAGCGGCGCTTTAGATACTTAACCCAAATCTGCTATCTCGATGCTTGCGTTAGTAAGTCGTTGACGGATTTGGGTTGCCATTATTGGAGTTAGGATAGGAGTTGTTTTGTTTAAAAAGTTGCCCGCTCGACAACTTTTACATTTGAATGAATACGCTTGGCTCTAAGTCTTGCACTTCAACTCAATTTTTTAGACCGTCCTTTATAGCATCTTCGCCATGTAGTAGTTGTCGATGAACTGCCCTTCGCGGTTGAGCAATTTTTTGCGGGTGCCTTCAATTTCGAATCCGAATTTTTTGTAGAAGGAGATGGCGCGGTGATTGTCGACTTCAACGCCGAGTTCAATTTTGTTGATGCCTTCGTGCGCTAAGGAATCGATGATTGCGCTGAGGAAAGCTGTACCAAATCCCTTACCCCTTATGTCTTGATTAATCGCCAGCTTGTCGATGTAGGCGATGTGTTTGATGCGGTATGTGCCATTGGTAATCACAGCCAGGCCAATGATCTCATCTCCATCTTTCCACAAATTCAGCCGTAAAAAAATCTCCGTCCAAATTTTTCTGAACTCGGATTTTTCTAGAATTGGATAATTCATGAATGGGTTTACGTCCTTGTGCATCAAGATTTCGTAGGTCTTGTCGAAATCTTTTTCCTGAGCTTTTTCTAGTCTAACTTGCATTTGTTTTAAGTGTTTCCAACTCAAGCCAACGATCTTCCGCTGTCTCGAGTTCTTTTTGAAGTTTAGAAATTTCTAGTGAGATGTGAGCAAGGTTGGCGCTACTGCGCTCCTCAGTGGCGCTCAGTTCCTCGCTCAGCTCACGAATCTTGGTTGTGAGTTTGTCAATTTTTTCGGGTAGTCGCTCGAGTTCGAGGCGAAGTTTGTAGGGGAATTTTGATTCCACTTTAGTGCTCACTGCGCTGTGTTCGGTGCTCGGTGTCCAAGCCCTTACAACATCTGAGCACTGAGTACTGGGCACTGAGCACTGATTCAAATAATCCGAATACCCCCCGATATTGTTCGTAATCACCCCATCTCCCTCAAAAGCCAAAATGCTTGTCGCGACATTGTCCAAAAAATCGCGATCATGCGAGACCACGACTAGCGTACCTTGGTACTTCATCAGGTAATCCTGCAACATGTCGAGCGTGTCCATGTCTAGGTCGTTAGTTGGTTCGTCTAGGATCATGAAGTTGCCAGGATTGGCTAAAGTTTTTGCCAGTAACAAACGATTTTGCTGACCGCCGGAAAGTGTGCTAGTTAAGGTTTCGCGGTCATTTGGATCGAAGAGAAAATTTTTTAAGTAGCCGCAGATGTGTATGCTTTTACCGCCTACCAGTTGGACATAATCCGAGCCGGAGTCACAAAGAATTTCCTGAATGGTGGAGCTTTTTTTGATCGCACTCCGGGACTGATCGAAGTAAGAAATACTGATGTCTTTCGCGGGTTTAACTGTCCCGCTGTCGGGTGTGAGCTCACCGATCATCAGCTTCAAAAAAGTCGATTTTCCCGAGCCATTTTTGCCGACGATGCCGATGCGTTCGCCGCGTAAAATTTTGAGAGAAAATTTTTCGAGTAATTTTTTTTCGCCAAAATTTTTACTCACATTATTCAGCGACAGAATCACCTGCGGCGCATCTTCTTCGATTTTTTGTGTCTCGATTTTTACACGATTGCGGTTGGCATTAATCAGTTTTCTTTGCGCATCTAACTTGCCGCGCAGTTCGTCTAAGTAATGCAGACGACCGATGTTACGCTTGCGTCTACCAGTTACTCCTGTCTGTAGCCATCCGCTTTCCAACGCGACTTTTTTCTCAAGATTGGCAAGCTCGCGTGCTTCGTGGTCGATTATTCCCTGTGACCATTCGTCGAAATTTTTGTAGCCATGTGGATTGATTTTGACCTGCCCAGCGCGCAGCCAAAAAACCTTGTTCGAAATTTTTTCTAAAAATTGACGGTCGTGCGAGATCACGAGCAGTGCACCTTGGTAGCCCTGTAGATATTCTTCGAGCCACTGGATGATGTTTAGATCGAGATGGTTTGTTGGCTCGTCAAGCAGTAGTACGTCTGGTTCTAGCACGAGTGCACGCGCAAGATTAGCGCGCCGCATTTGTCCGCCAGAGAGATTGTGGGTGAGGGCGTTTTTATCGAGTTCGAGATGATCGCAGATGATGTCGATGAGATATGCTTTATGTTCATCGAGTCTTAACCCATCCATGATGAAGTCAGAGAGAACGCGGTCCGGCGGTAGTTTTTCGCTTTGTGTTAAGTAACCAACTGTTGCTCCCGGCTTAATCCAACGCTCGCCAGAATCGAGTTCAAAATCGCCAGCGATAGCATTCATCAAAGTGGTTTTACCCACACCATTCTTGCCGATCAGGCAGATACGATCGCGTGGAAAAAGATTGATGTTTAGATCTTCGAAGAGAGTTTTTTTGGCGAAGGAAATCGTCGCTTCGCGGATTGAGAGGATAGGTGGATTCTTCATTTTTTATAACCGTATGTCCAAAACATTAGTGATCATTAACGAGCCATTTGCCGAAATGGTGATTGGCAAAAACACAACTCTGTCGCAAATCCTTGCGGCTGCTGATCGTGGCGATGAGGTGTATCTTTACAATCTTGATTTGGACGCGGAGGGCTTTCCTAGCGACAAGTCTAATGCTGTTAAAACCAGCAAGCTTTCGGTTGAGCAGGCGCAAATTTTAATCGCTGCTTACCGTCTGAGTAACGAGGAGATGATTGATAATCCAGACTCGGCAGATCTTGTGGTTGGTGATTTGGTGGCTCAAGAAAAGTTTGAGCAAGTGAGTTTATTGCTTTCAGAAATCACAACCGAAGATCAGATCATCCAGCGCCTCGAGCCAATGAAAGCGCCGTTTCCACCACATGGCAAAGATAGAGCGGTTGATGTGTTGTGGCGAATAAAACGCCTCTTTCCTAATCACATTTTTAACTGTCCAATTTTTGTGAATGAGCAATGCAAGCTGGAAGAGCTTTACGACAAGGATGCGCCCAAAGAGGTTAGTAAAATTCTTAATGAAGAAATCGCTGTTCCGACTGCTGAGTTTAAGTTGAATGATGCGGATTACTCTACAGCGCTACTTATGCACAATACATCCAAGATTGTGATTAAGCCGAGTAATCTTGCACAGTCGCTTGGTGTTTTTGCGGTGGAATTTGCGGAAGATGGCTGGGATTTTGCAGTGCTAAATCAACACTCAAAAGAAGATCTTGCTGCTACACAAACTTACAAAATTAAGTCCAACCTAGCTTCGGAAGAGTTAAAAAAAATAATCCTCACTCTGTGTAGTGTGAGTGGCATTGATGCTTCCTACTACCAAGGCAAGATGCTGGTGCAGCCATTTCTCGAGGGCGTTAGATATGGCGATGTACGCGCCAATTTTATTAAGGACGAGACAGGAAATTTCGGCTTAGTTGGTTTTACCTACCGCAAAAGCGCCAGAGCAGATGATGGCAAATTCACAACTTGTTACATTGATGGTGGATCGGTTGCGCGGCCAATTTCAGAGTTGAGTGATGATGAGCAGGATTCGCTAATTGCGCTAAGCGAAAAGGTTTGGCGCGTTTTGAATAATGAGCTGAAGACTAGGTATCAAAACTGTCGCGAGATTGGTGCGGATTTTATTTTGGTGGGCAATGATAAGGATGTGCTGCTCAACGAAATTAATCACCACTGTCCAGGCCTAGCGCCGCTCAGCGAAATGCTTAATCGAATTGTTGATCCAGAAATTGAATATGATGGTGGTCTGTGGTTTGCGCGGGTGGGCATTGATGCCGCGATGTCACAGCAGAAGCTTATCGTTGCGAGTGCTGTTGTAGATTTTGTGTAAGAGCCCCAACTGTTGCGGCGAGTAGTAAAAATGGTAGGGATGTTGCTGATTGCCCCACTGATTCAAAAATGATTACCGCTGTTGTGATTGGCATTCTGATTAT
>VGDN01000087.1 GCA_016869695.1 Alphaproteobacteria bacterium | reverse complement strand
GCATCGACGGGCACAGGCAGTGATTAATGCAACAATCTTAGGCATTGGTGTTGACGCAGTTAAATTTTTGTCGTGCTACGCATCGACGGGCACAGGCAGTGATTAGGGCGACGATTTTCATTTAATCTTGATTTTCCTCGTCACTCTTTAGTGGCGAAGTAATCCATGCTTACTCGCGTAAGGATGTATTGCTTTGCCTACAGCTCACAATGACGAGAAAAAATTGCGCACTGAATTTCCAGTCATTTTTGGGTCTAATTCCGACTGGCTGTGAAGCGTTGAGGTTAAAGGGCGGAAGAGGGTTTTTTTGAGATTAGTCGCGTAACGCGACAAATCTTTGTTTTTTGAGATTAAACCCAAATCACCTCGGCTTCTTCAGGTGGAATGGGTATATGCTTACTCGCGTAATTCCTAATTCGTGATTCGTAATCTCCTCTCCATTTCCCCGCGGAAGTTTTTGATTAATCCTTGTACCGGCCAAGCGGCGGCATCTCCGAGAGCGCAGATAGTGTGTCCTTCGATTTGTTTAGTGAGGTTGTAGAGCTGATCGATTTCTTCGATTTTGGCGTCGCCTTCAACCATGCGATCCATGATCCTCATCAGCCAGCCCGTGCCTTCGCGGCATGGGGTACACTGGCCGCAGGATTCATGTTTGTAAAAATGAGAGAGGCGAGCTATGGCCTTGATGATGTCGGTTGATTTGTCCATCACGATGACGCCAGCAGTGCCGAGACCGGTGCCTACTGCTTTCAGCGAGTCGAAATCCATTAAGACCGTGTCGCATACATCCTTATTAATCATCGGAACGGAAGAACCGCCAGGGATTACGGCGAGCAGATTATCCCAACCGCCACGTACGCCGCCGGCATGTTTCTCGATCAATTCTTTTAGGCTGATTCCCATCTCTTCCTCGACATTGCATGGCTTATTGACATGGCCGGAGATGCAGAAAATTTTTGTGCCGGTGTTGTTTTTACGACCAATGCCGGCGAACCAAGCAGCGCCACGCCGTAAAATTTCTGGTACGACGGCGATTGATTCGACGTTATTGATGATGGTCGGACATCCGTAAAGGCCGATACGCGCTGGAAATGGCGGCTTCAGACGTGGTTGACCTTTGTTGCCTTCAAGACTTTCGAGTAGCGCAGTTTCTTCACCGCAGATGTAAGCGCCGGCACCGCGATGGATGTAGATGTCTAAATCCCATCCGCTTCCGCAGGCATTTTTGCCGATCAACTTTGCATCATAAGCCTCGTCGATTGCCTGCTGCAGCGCGATTGATTCGTTGTAATATTCACCGCGGATGTAGATGTAACAGGTGTTGGAATTGATAGCGCGTGCGGCAAGTAAACATCCCTCCAGAAGCTTGTGTGGCTCGTTACGTAAGATGTCACGATCCTTACAGGTACCTGGTTCAGATTCATCAGCATTAATCACTAAGTAATGTGGCTTATCTGTTTTTTGGTCAGATTTTCTTGGTGCAAATGACCACTTCATACCAGTCGGGAAACCAGCACCACCGCGGCCGCGCAGACCTGAATCTTTCACTTGTTGAATCAACCAATCCACACCCTGATCAAGAAATTTTTTTGTCTCCGACCAATCCCCTCTCTGGCGTGCGCTCGCGAGATTAGATAGTTCAAAGCCATAAAGATTGGTAAAGATCTTGTCTTGTTGCCGGAGCATTTTTTTTGAAAATTTTTTGGGGGGAGAGGCGGTGTACCATAAAAATCACTTACACAAAACTCAAAGTGAAACAAGGAATAAGCGAGTTGCTAAAAAAAACTCCCTTCCTAACTTTCGCGTGAAATCTCATCTTTCCTACAATCTCTCTATATCAGCAAAATCAAGTGTTTAGACTGCTTATATTGATAAAAAATTTTCTGCGGTTTTCGCTGATTTTCTCGCTACTTTTCTACACATCCTGTTCGGGTGGAAGGATTGATCCTTTTGATTACGACACCGGCCTTACTCGTAACGAAACCTTCGACACGGTTATTAAAACTAGAAAGAGCAAAAAAGAGTTAGTACAAGAAGATGGCAAGGCTGCTCCGATTCCGAAGATGTCGAAACTGATTGTCTCACCGCCACCACCAGTGATTGGCGGAGATAAGTTGATCTCTTTTTCAATCACTGACCAAGTGCCTTTGAAAGATGCGCTTGTTGAGTTTGGACGTATGGTGAATATCGATGTCGACATCGATCCAAACATCACTGGTGGCATCATCTTGAACGCCAAGAATCGTCCGCTCAAAGAAGTGATCGACCGCATCGCAACTCTTGGCGGACTGCGCTATACTTACAAAGATGATGTTCTGCATTTTGAACAAGATGCGCCTTACATGAAGAATTACTTCGTCGATTATTTAGTCGGTGGAACCTTGTGGACAGATGTTGAAACGAACATCACCTCCATCTTAAAAGATGCTACTGCCAGTTCTTCTGGTGGCGGCGAATCTTCTTCATCTGGCTCTAGCTTAACATCCAATAAATCCGCCGGAATCATCTCTGTTTTTGCTACCGATAAACAACATCAGCAGGTCAATAAATACTTGTCTGATGTTGAAAAATATGCTTCAGCGCAAGTGTTAATTGAGGCGAAGATCGTTGAGGTAAATCTAAGCAAAGAATACAGCGCTGGCATCAATTGGAACAATGTAAACAGCAGTCAGGGCAACAGTTTTAGCATGACCAATGGCTATGGTAGCGGGGGAGCTTTGGATATTGTGCTCAGAACAATTTTTGCTTCCGATCTTACAGTTTCTATCAGCGCATTAGAAAAATTTGGCACAACTAAAACCATCTCCAGCCCAAGAATCCATGCGATTAATAATCAAAAGGCCACTCTGAATTTTACTGACAAGCTGGTTTATTTCCAAGTACAACAAACCCAAAGCAACACCTCAACAACTGGTGATAATTCCCCAATAGTGTTAACAACACTAAGCTCAACTAAGCAGGAAGAATCGGTCGGTATTACGCTGGAAATTATTCCATCAATCAATCTCAAATCAAGCGAGATCACGATGGATATTAAGCCAAGGCTCTCGGTTTTAAATAGCTGGGTTACTGATCCGGCTTCACCAAAGGGAGTAACAGATGCAGCAGGCAAGACAGTGGTGAATCAAGTGCCAGTGATACAGGCAAGAGAGATTACGACATCAGCCAAAATTCAAAATGGTAATATCCTTGTAATCGGTGGTTTGATGAAAGACGAATCAACCGGCGCCGATTCTGGTGTACCATTAATCCAACGCATTCCAGTAATTGGCTGGTTATTTAAATCCATGTCTCGCAAATCCAGTATCACCGAAACCGTCATCTTCATCAAAGCCACTATCGTCAACAGCGGCACTCCTGCCAGAAAAGAAGATCGTGATGTGCAGGAGAAGTTTGACCCATCAAGACGCAGCTTTTTTTAGTTTCTAAACATGAATTCCATTCTTCGTTACATCTTACGTAACGGTCTGCGTGACCGTTTGTATCTTGGTTTGTTCATTACTTTAGCCGTCGCCTTCGCCATCTCAATTTTTCTTGGATCGACGATGTTTGTTGAGCAAAGACAAACCACTGCGGCTTACATCGCTGGCTCATCACGTGCTATCTTGGCGGTAGGCATGATCCTCTTCGTCTGCCTTAGTGTTAGCCGTGCTTTTGAGAGCAAGGAAGTTGAGTTCATCATCTCAAAATCAATCTCGCGCGAGCAGTTTATTCTTGGCTATCTCGCCGGTTTTTTTCTTGCCGCTTTTTTGATTTTTATCCCGTTAGTTGCGGCGATTTTGTTGGTGACCAAGGCCAATTTTTCGGGGCTAATCATTTGGTCTTCCACCTTGCTGTGTGAGCTTCTAATCGTGATCTGCTTTTCACTACTTGCCTCGATGATTCTAAAAAATTCCTTTTCAGCGATTATGGCTTCCTTCGCTTTCTACATGATTTCGCGCCTGATGGGCATGTTTACGATGGCGATCGATTTGCCGGAAGATTTTGCCGCCGCCAAAAATCACTTACTGGCCACAATCCTAAAAATTCTCTCTGCCATTTTTCCTCGCCTCGACCTCTTCACCCAAAGTTCCTGGCTGGTTTATGAGATTAACGATCTCGACAATCTGAAGATTATTTTCTTGCAATCCCTCATCTACATCCCCCTCATGATTTTCATGGCCTTCCATGATTTTAAGCGAAAGCAGTTTTGATCAGTGCTCAGTTGTCAGTGCTCAGTGCTCAGTGATTATGAGAGCCTGAGCACCGAGCACCGAGCACTGGGCACTAAAACAAGTGACTCCACGTTTTTTCTTCCATCTCTACTCTCACAAAATCTTTTTCTGGCTCTTTGTTGCGACTTTTGGTTGTCAGATTTTTTTCTGGAAAGAGACCGAGAAGGTGCGAGCTGATTTTGATATCATACCTCCTGCACCCAATAAATATGTGGTTTCAGCTGCCTCTTTAGGAGACAAGGAATTTTTGTTTCGAGTGTTGGTCACGCGCCTGCAAAACTCCGGTGACATTTTTGCCGGCTTTGTGGCGCTTAAGGATTATGACTATTCTCGGATTTATGATTGGATGAAGTCTCTCGACACGCTTAATCCCAGATCCCGCCTTGTCCCATCGCTTGCTTCTTACTACTACTCGCAAACACAAAACCCAGCTGATGCCACTAAGATCATCGATTATCTCGAGGAACATTCCGTAGCCAATCTTGATGCAAATTGGTGGTGGTTGTTCCAGGCGCTCTACATCGCAAAACGTCTCGGCGATTTTGATCGCGCTCTCGATCTCGCGCAAAAAATGGCACAGAACAATGCCAAGGATGCTCCGCTCTGGACTAAGCAAATGCCAGCCTTCATTGCTGAAGAAAAAGGGGATGGTTGTGTGGCCTTTAGCGTAATCCAAAAACTGATCGCCGAAAGCGATAGCGGCAAAAGACAGATCAGCGCTGAGGAGATGGATTTTATGCGTTACTTCATTTCCAACCGTTTGAAACACCTTAAGAACAACAAGTTCGATCCACGCAGATGTTCAAAGACATTGTAGAGATCGCCCTACGCGAAGATTGTGCGCTGTACGACATCACTTCCGATTTAACCATTCCGCAAGATCGCCT
>VGDN01000086.1 GCA_016869695.1 Alphaproteobacteria bacterium | reverse complement strand
TGGTTTCATTGGATCATATGCGCAAAACCAACCCACAAATCCAAAATATTTTTCTTAAGTTTTTTGGAAAAATTTTACGTCCGCATGAAATAGAGCCAGGCAAGCTCTGCGCTGCGAGCTATACATTAATCGCCACCTGCATCACCTTCTTCTTCTTCAAAAAAGAAATCGCAATTACCGGATTTTTAATCATGGTAATATCTGACACCTTGTCAGCTCTCGTTGGAAAGGCCATTCAAAGCCCAGCATTCTTTGAAAAAACTATTCTTGGCACTGCCGCTTTTGGATTCAGCGCCTTAATCATCCTCATCACCTGTGGCATAATTTTTCACATGCCTTTCTGGTTTTACTTCTTCGGTCTTTTTGCAGTTTTTTGTGTAACAATGGTCGAAGCGCGCCCAAGTTTCCTGGCCATTGATGACAATCTCACAATCCCCCTCACCTTCTGCTTTTTGATGACCGGGTTCCACTTCATGTGGGGATGAATACTTACCTCGGTCACCCTTCGACGGGCTCAGGGTGACTAGGTCATGTTGAGCCTGTCGAAACATGACCGATTGTAGATTAATGATCCGCTTCTCCAAAGATTTTCCTGAAAAACTTCGCTCGACGATTCTGATTTCTGAAGTTGTTGGTAAGCGCGTTGCCCTCAAGAAGCGCGGCCATGAATTCATTGGGCTCTGTCCTTTTCACAGCGAAAAATCCCCATCCTTCACTGTTAATGATCAGAAAGGTTTTTATCACTGTTTTGGTTGCTCGGCGCATGGTGATGTGATTGGCTTTGTAATGAATTCAGAAGGGCTCGAGTTTCGCGATGCTGTGGAGAGATTGGCACAAGATTTTGGGATTGAAATTACACGTGTGAAGTTTGACGAGAACAAGGAAGAGAAACTTTCTTGCGACTATTTAATACTCGAAAAATCCACACAATTTTTTGAGAAGAACTTACATGGAAGCTCTGGAACAGAGGCCAGATCATATCTTGCAAAACGCGGCCTCAACTCATCCTCCGCCAAGAAATTCCGCCTCGGATTCGCACTAAATTCCTACGAAGCACTCACCAATTTTTTAGTTAGAGAAGGATTCAGCGAGACAGAAATCGGAAGAACTGGCATCATCGGTAAAAATGACAGGGGTAAGATTTATGACAAATTTCGTAATCGTATCACTTTTCCCATAACTAACAAAAAAGGGAAAATCATCGCCTTCGGCGGCCGCACGATTGGTGACGATATGCCGAAATATCTTAACTCCTCAGAAACAGATCTCTTCAAAAAGAACCAAACTCTCTACAATCTTGCTAACGCCCGTAAATCCACCTTTGATAAGGGCTTTGCGGTGGTGGTCGAGGGTTATATGGATGTCATTTCGCTCTCGACAAAAGGCATCGAGAATGTTGTTGCTGGTCTTGGCACCGCACTTGGCGCTGAACATTTAAAAGAGCTGTTTCACTTCACTGACAAAGTGGTGATTTGTTTGGATGGTGATACTGCGGGCATCCGCGCCGCTAAACGTTTCTCGGAGATTGCCTTGCCACTAATTAACGCCAGGAAAAACATTTCCTTCACCTTCCTACCTAACCAAATGGATCCTGATGATTTTGTAAAAAATTTCGGCGCGAAGGAGTTGGAGAAGATGTTTGTTCAGGCCACCCCCCTTTCAGAAAGTTTGTTGGATTTTGCGTTTGCAGAAGTCGGAGTCGATCGCAGCAAGAAAATTTCCGCTGAAAATAAAGCTAAGATCGAAGCCAATCTGGCCAGTAGAATCGCGGCTATTCCAGACTACGCTTCCAGAAAATATTTTTCCCTCTTCATCAAAGACTCACTGTTTTCGCTTGGTCGCGGTCAAAAAAAATCACCGACAAATCTAACTAAAATCACCGCCACTCCAGCAAAGAATTTGGCCGAGAATCTAGCTAAGAACATAATCGCCCTCATCATCAAATTCCCTGAATTAGCACGGTTCCGTGACGATATGTTCGACATCACAACTCTACATTTAAGCATCGAGAAATTTACTCACTTAAAAGAACTGGTGCTTGAAAATGCTGACCTTTCGGAACCCACCCACCATTCCTACCTACAACAGCCATCTGAGCAGCATTCTCATGCTTCCACTCCTCACCGTATGTTTGAATACGCCTCCGGTGCGGATCATTCGAATGCTGCTCATCTGACTCGTTGTAGCGAAATGGCGGGTAGGTTCCCGGAGTTTTTAGCCGAAATGCGTGAAATCGAAAATATTGTTGCAAGCCTTGAGGGTGTTGGCTTAGACTCATCTTCAACAAAACTCCGTCTTCTTCTTTTAAAGGACTTACTGCTTCAGGTCGAAGCGCAATATAAAGAGTCTCTAAATAAAATCGATGAAATCGAGACAGGTAAAACCACAATCTCAGATCCAAAAATAAAAGAAATTTTCGATTACAAGAACTCCATTCAGACCATGATTTACATGGTCGAGAAGGAGTTAATCTAGGAGCAATATGGCAACAAAAAAGAAAGCAAAAAAATCCGCGGTAAAAAAAGCCGTAGCAAAAAAAGCGGTTAAAAAAACTCCCCAAAAAAATCCGTTAAAGAAACCTATCAAGAAGACTATAGCAAAAAAGCCGGCAGCAAAAACAGCTCCAAAAAAAGCAGCAAAGAAACCAATTAAGCCAGCAAAGCCTCAACCAAAGCCAAAGAAAGAGGTCAAAAAAGAAAAGCCAAAGAAAGCAAAGAAGGTCAAAGCCCAAAAAGTTCCGAAAGTCAAAACACCAAAGGCTCCGAAGGCTGCAAGAAAATCTAAAGTCAAAGTTCCGATTAACGACAAAACCTCACTCCTAGCTGAAAAATTTCAGCTAATTCAGGACGTACGGATGGCGGTACAACGCCATGACGAAGATGGTAAAAAATTTTCCGGTAAGCTTGCGGATAAGTTAAAAAAACTGCTCGCCATCGGCAAAACACAAGGCTTCTTAACTCACGATCAAATCAGTGAAAATCTCGATTCTGACTCTGATGCGAACAAGCTAAATCGCATACTCGACATTCTATCCGAGTTCAAAATACAAGTCGTTGAAAAAGAAGAGGATGTAGAACGTTTGCTCGAAGAAGTGCTTGCCGCCAAAGAAGAAGAGAGAAGTCAGAAGCGTTCTGAAGACTCGGTAAAAACTTACCTGCGCTCAATGAGCAGCGTGAAGTTGCTTACTCGCGAAGATGAGGTGGCCATTGCCATGCGCATCGAAGAAGGTCGCAATAAAACCATCCGCTTTCTTTACCAAAGCCCGCTAATCATGCGCCACTTCATCGAGTGGTATAATGGTCTAGCCAACGGTACCATCTTGCTGCGCGACCTCATCCGTATCGACGAGACCTACAATGCTGAGCTCGAAGAAATGATCAAAAACAGCGATCAGGCCAACGATATGGAGGATATGGTGGCTCTGATCTCAGAAGATGGTGGCGAGACTTCGGAGGATAATTTATTCGCCGACGAAGAGCTCGAAGAAATCGATGAGAGCGTAGTCTCATTCGTTTCAATGGAGCGCATCTTGATGCCAAAAATGCTCGATCTCTTCCAGCGTATTGCCGATGTCTGCCAAAAAATCATCGACAAGTCGGAAGATAAAACACGTGAGCAAATCAAGACGAACAAAGACATCTCTAAGCTCAAAGCTCAATTCGAAAACCTCACTAAAGAAGTCAGCTTTAACGACTCCCTAATCAAATCGCTCGTCGATCAACTTTTCGAGGCGCAACAGAAACTAATCTCGATCGAGATCGCATTACTAAAACACGCTCAAGAATTCAGGGTCGATAAATCAATTTTCATTAAGCACTACCTTGGCGTAGAGGAGGGAGAGGCTTGGTTTAAGCGGGCAGCACAAGTTAAGGACAAGCACTGGCAGAAATTCCTCAAGGACGGTAAGGAAAAGATTCACGAAACTCAGTCACGCCTAACTAAATTTATTAAGATTCTCGGCTTAAGCATCTCTGAATTTAAACATCTAGTAAATGACGTGCGCCGTGCACAAGAAGAAGAGCTGCGCGCCAAGAAGGAAATGATTGAAGCCAACCTTCGTCTCGTCGTTTCCATCGCCAAGAAATACACCAATCGCGGGCTGCAATTTTTGGATCTAATCCAAGAAGGTAATATCGGTCTAATGCGCGCCGTCGACAAATTCGAATATCGTCGAGGCTACAAATTCTCGACCTATGCAACTTGGTGGATTCGCCAGGCCATCACTCGCGCCATCGCTGACCAATCACGCACCATCCGCATCCCAATCCACATGGTTGAAACGATTAATAAAATCGTGAAGACTTCACGTCAGCTCACCCAAGAGCTTGGACGCGCTCCTGACGCACAAGAAATCGCCGACAAGCTTTTAATGCCGGTAGATAAGGTACGTAAGGTGCTACGCACTTCCAAAGACCCCGTCAGTCTCGAATCGCCAATCGCAGGCAGTGATGATGATGAAAGCATGCTTGGCGATTTCATCGAAGACAAAACTGCTGTGTTACCGTTCGAAGCTGCGTCTTATTCGAAGCTAAAAGAGGTAACCGCTCAAATGCTTTCTTCACTTACTTCACGCGAAGAAAGAGTGCTGCGCATGCGCTTCGGCATTGGCATGGTGACCGATCATACTTTGGAAGAAGTTGGTAAACAATTTTCGGTAACTCGCGAACGCATCCGACAAATCGAGGCAAAGGCTCTAAAAAAATTGCAGCATCCAAATCGCGCCAAACTCTTCAAAAGCTTCTTAACTGATGTCTAAATTTTCTGACCTAGACCCTCTGCTCTCACAAGTAAATATCTCCTCCACCGCCTCAACTGCTGAGCAAGAAAAATTTTGGTATTTCTCCGACCAGATTGATTGCATCGCGGAACATGGGTTGACTGGAAGTAATGTGAAATACTCTCGAATCAGCGTCAGCGACTCCAAAATTTTTGATCCAAATGGAACGCCGAGTGAAGGATTTCAGAAAAAATTTGGGGAGATGGTTGAAGATGCTAACAAAGGGACGCCAACCGTCACCGCAATCAATCTCAACAGCAAACATTGGGTCGCCGGAATGCTGCGCGAAACGGCGAATGGTAAACTGCAATTCATTTATAATGATTCATCG
>VGDN01000085.1 GCA_016869695.1 Alphaproteobacteria bacterium | reverse complement strand
AATATGATTTTAGAAACCGGCAAAAAAGGTGTGTCAATTCAACGCTTCAAAGGTTTAGGCGAAATGAATGCCGAGCAACTTTGGGAGACAACCCTCGATCCATCTAACCGTACCTTGCTACAAGTTAGGGTCGATCAATATGACGAAGCTGACCAAACCTTCTCGATCCTCATGGGTAACGTTGTCGAACCACGCCGTGATTTTATCGTAGAAAATGCGCTGAAGGTGGTGAATCTCGACGTGTAAAAAAGGTGTCAGACACTTTAGTGTCAGACACCAATCCATAATCCAACAAAAATTCAACACACCATGCCAAGAGCACCCAGAATAGAGTATCCAAATGCCTACTACCACGTAATGAACAGAGGCATTGCCAAGAATCCGATATTTTATAACGACAAAAGTTACGAAATATTTTTGGAAATTTTGGGAGAGGCTTGCAAAAAATTTGACGTAGTCGTTCACGCTTATTGTTTGATGAACAACCACTACCACCTTTTACTCTGTACTCATCAAGCAAATCTCAGTAAATTCATGCAGCGTATTAGTGGCTTTTACACACGAAGATTTAACGCTTTTATGGAAAGAGATGGCTCCATATTTAGAGGAAGATTCAAATCTATTTTGGTCGATAAAGACACTTACCTACTCAATCTGAACCGTTACATTCACCGCAATCCAGAAGCACTTACCAAGAATCTTAAATCATACAAATGGTCGAGCTACCCAGCTTACCTAGAATTGGCCGACTGCCCACCTTGGCTCAACAAAAACGAATCTTTAGAAATGCTCTCCGCCGACAAAAACAAAACCGCCTATGAATATTTTGTGGAAACGGAAAAGGTGTCTGACACTAAAGTGTCTGACACCTTTTTAGTTTAAGTTGAGGAGGCATGAAATTTTACGCCGAGGCGCTGCGGTTGGTTAAGGAGAAGAAGCTATACCGGCAGTTGGTTGCGACTGATGTTTTGGATGCAGTTGCGGTGAAGCGTAACGACAAGGAGATGATATCATTTGCTTCGAATGATTATTTTGGTCTCTCGCAAAATCCGGCAGTGAAAGAAGCGGCGGTGAAGGCGATTGCGGAATATGGTGTTGGTTCAGGCGGTTCGCGCTACATCGCCGGCAATAACTCACTCAACAGCAAGCTCGAGAAAGAGATCGCGCGGATGAAAGGATATGATGATGCGATTGTCTTTTCATCCGGCTATTCCTGCGCGATCGGTGTGATTCCCGCTCTAGTTTCCGAAGGTGATTTGGTTGTCGCTGATCGTCTAATCCACTCCTCTTTGATTGACGGCATAAAGCTCTCCGGCGCAAGGCTGATGCGTTTCCTCCATAATGACATATCACACGCACAAAAAATCTTGTCGGAGCATCGCGGTAAGTTTAAAAAATGTCTGATCCTCACCGAGACTGTATTTTCAATGGATGGTGACCTTGGTCGCGTTAATGAATTACTCGATCTAGCCAAAACATTTGATTCCCTTTTTCTCTCTGACTCTGCCCACGAAATAAAGGTGTCTGACACTTTAGTGTCTGACACCTTATCTTTACGTTTGGGGACTCTCTCAAAAGCTATTGGTACGCTTGGTGGATATGTTGTGGGTGAGCAAGGAATCATTGATTACTTACGTATTTTTGCGAAGTCGGCGATTTATTCGACAACGCTTCCTCCCGCTATTCTCGCAGCTTCAATTGCATCACTTAAAATCATTAAGGAAGAAAATCTGGGTGAAAAGGCGCTCGCCAATGCAAAATATTTTTGTGAGTTGATGAATCTTGCCGAGCCGCAATCTGCCATCGTTCCGATTATCTTGGGAGATGGTGAGCTGGTTATGAAAATTGCTAAAAATCTGGAAGAAAAATCTCTGCTAGTCTCCGCCATCCGCCCACCCACAGTTGAAAAGGGCAAGTCGCGCCTACGCATCACTTTTTCTACGGAACATACAAAAGATCAGATCAAGAAGCTTGCAGAAGTGTTACAAATCGAATGCGCCGATTACCACCTTACCGATTAGCAGCATCGCATCAACCCCGACAGCAATCGGTGTGACCGCAACCTTGCTGGCATTTTTGAGTACATTCGAGTTACTGTAGTAGATAGTGATGGTATAAGAAGTGTTGGAGCTGGTGATGCTTTGGTTAAGATATTTTGCGGCATATCTGCGTCCCGACACTGGAATGGAGATGGTGGCGTAGTTGCTGCCACCGCCGATAATTCCACGCAACAACAACAGCTGTCTATCTTCCGGTGCCATGTCGCCGACAAATCCTTTCATGACGATCTTGCCGTTTAGTTCATTTTGGCTGTTGAGGTGGATCTTAGTTTTTTCGGAGTTGATGGAGAGGGAGTCTCGTTGCTGTAGGGATAGGATGGTTTTTAACACTCCGGAATCATCGGTTAGGATGTAGTGATATTCATCCCCAACCAGCACTACATAGCGTCCGTCTGATCCAACAAAGAACCGCGAAATCTTTTCTTGGTAGCTCTTGCCGCTCCAAAGATATTTGGTGACGCAGGAGCATTGTAGTAGAAGAAGGAAGCAGAGAAAAAATTTCTTCATTGCAGCTGATCCAAAATATTTTTCCTGATCGTTTGTAACTCGTGATCATCATTTGGAACCAGGCCACTATTGATCAGATAGCCATTCATGCCGATCGTTTCTTCATCCAAGATTTCGCGGATAAATTCGCGCATTTGTGGCGCGATGCTTTGATGCTCTTTCTTAAAATAAACAAAGAGTGGGCGTGAGAGGGGATATTTTTTTGAGGAAATAGTTTTGTGATCAGGCAGCACGCCATCAATTGCCGCGGCCTGCAGAGCGTCTTGATTACGTAGCAGGAAGTTGAAGCCAAAAATCGCGAAGGCTTCGGGATTGTTTTTGAGGTTACTAATAACTGTCTCGTCATTTTCGCCGGACTCGATGAAAGCCTCGTCATCACGGAAGCGGTGGCACTGTTTTTTTCTTTCGGCGATCTCCGGATAGTTTTCGATGAACTCCTTTTTCTTGAAGCAAACTTCCTCCAACATGATGTCGGTGAATACGTCGCGAGTGCCTGAAGTGAGTGGTGGCGCGAAGATTATGATTTTTGTTTTAGGAAGTTTCGGATCGATTTGGTTCCAGCTGCGGTAAAAATTTTTCACCAGTTTTTTGCTCTTCGGATCGTAAATTTTTTCAGCGAGAGCGAGAAAAATTTGTTCTTTAGTTAGGCGTATTTTTTTACTACTGCTTGAGTTGCCGAAGACGATGCCGTCATAGCCGATCTTTATTTCACCGATGTCTTTGACGCCGTTGCGTGCGCAGATTTCTTTTTCTTCATTCTTGATTGGGCGCGAGGAATCGACGATGTCGGGATAGTGTTTTCCAACTCCGCCGCAGAAAATCTTAAAACCGTTGCCACTGCCGGTTGCTTCGACGATGGGAGTTCTGGTTGGAATATTCTGTAGATTTTGGCTACGACTAAACTCTTCCGAAATCGCTGCCATAAAAGGTGAAACGGTTGATGAGCCGACGATGTAGAGATAGTCTCGCGAGCCGGCGTAAGAAGAAGAGGTAGCAAAAACTAATGCGAAAAAAATGATACGAAACATGACGAAAAAATTTGTTGATAGATGAAAGCGAAACATCGGTTCAAACAAAATCAAAGCAAGGAAACTCTTACCAGAACCTTGCGGGCGTTGGTTGCAGACGATTCTCTGCGAGTTGAGTTCTTGGATGGTATCGCTGCCAATCTCGTTGATTTGAATCAAGATTTGGTGGCGGAAAAGGGCAGGGTGGTTGTGCCTAAGTCGCGCGCCGCCTGCGATTTAGCGGCTTGTTACCTGCTGTTTCATGATGCTGCGCTTCATCAAGACGTCATGCTGAGCTTGTCGAAGCATGATGATTGTGAGTTCTTGAACGCCTTCGAGAAGGTACGGGTGATCGCTTGTATGAAAGATCATTATCGCGGTGCGGCGAAAAATATTTTGCGTGATTACCCTCCCCTTGAGGGAGGGTCGATGAGCGAAGCGAATCGGGGAGGGGTCTTTTCTTTCATTCTCCTCGCCGAAATCTTTCCTGATTTTTTTTCGCCAAATCCTGCTTTCGACTTCAGTGCAAACATAATCCAAGAAATTAAAAACCTAAAGAACCACATCTACGACCAAGAGGATTTCGCACTAGCGGTGGCAAGGATTTTGGCGATGTTAGAAAGTAAGGAAGAACAACAGCCGCAACCGCAAGAAGAGCCAAAAAAAGAAGAGAAAGACGAATCACTAAATCAAAAAATTTCTTCCCCCCTAAATCTCCCAGGGGGGACTTGGCAAGAATCCAAAATCCAAGATCAAAAATCTAAAAAGGACTTAGCTGGTGTTGAAGTAGCGATTAAGCTAGATGTACCAACACCTCATGAAGATCATAAAATCCAGTTCAAACTTCCCTACCGTGTTTACACGACGAAGTTCGACGAGGTGATTTTTCCACAAAAACTTTTGAGTAAGAGCGAGTCAGCAAACCTTCGCGATCAGCTCAGTCTGCGGCTTGCCAAGCTTAATGCTGTCTCAAAAAAAATGTCGCTGCAGCTGAAAAAAAAGCTGCTCGCCAAGCGCACTAGTCTTTTGGAGTTTGATTCGGCGCGCGGGATTTTGGATCGTAAAAAGCTGACGCGACTAGTGTTAGATCCGCTGCTAACTGACATCTGGGTTAATCAAAAAAATCACGAATATCAGGATACGGCGTTGACCATCTTGCTCGACAATTCCGGCTCGATGCGCGGTAATCCTATCGTCATGAGTGCGCTGGCTTGTGAAATCATCGCGGAAATTTTGGAGCGTTTTTGTGTGAAGACCGAGATCATCGGTTTTACGACGGCGGATTGGAAAGGTGGGAGGGCGCGCCGGCTCTGGGACAGTGAAGGTCGTCCGCAAAATCCCGGACGGCTTAACGAGCTGCGTCATATCATCTACAAGCACTTCAATCAAAGCTTCCGGAAGGCCAAAGTGAATCTTGGTTTGATGTTGAAGGATGGCGTGCTCAAGGAAAATATCGACGGCGAAGCCTTGCTGTTTGCGCGCTCACGCCTCATGCAGCAAAGCGAGCGGCGCAAGATTTTGTTGGTGATTTCTGATGGAACGCCGGTTGATGATTCGAC
>VGDN01000084.1 GCA_016869695.1 Alphaproteobacteria bacterium | reverse complement strand
TCACAAAACTGAGCATTGCACGATTTGTGTAATATCGAATTTAACCAGCGTCAGTACCACTCCGCAGAATATTATTTTTTCTCTTGGATTTTTTGTTTCGCTGATTTTCTGGCGCCAATTTAATCGCGTAAAACTTTCCTACCTTCTCTCCTCAAGCTCTCCTCGAGCACCTCCAGTAATTTCTTAAGCCTCCTTTGAAAAAGGAGGCGGCGCGCAGCGCCGGAGGATTTTGGTTAAACAGCTTACGAACTAGCGCAACCAAAATCCCCCTCCGCCATTTCGTGGCTCCTTCCCTTTTTTCAAAGGGGGCAATCTAAGAAATTACAAAATGAAAAAACTTTTACTCCTCTTCTCCCTAATCAGCTCTAGCGCTTTCGCTGAAACTTGGAACTACGAAGTTACCGCCAAAAAACTCGACGAATCACGTAACAAGCTCTCGCCAAAAACCGGCGGCAGCTCTTTTTCTTTCAACAAAGAATCGATCGAGAATTTGCCGCAAGGACAAATGACTTCACTTGATCAAGTACTCGCACGCGCTCCTGGCGTTGCGCAAAATGCTCACGGTCAACTTTACGTCCGTGGCGACCACGCCAATTTGCAGTACCGCATTAACGGCGTAATGTTGCCGGAAGGTGTTACCGGATTCGGCCAAGTTCTCGACACTCACTTTGCCGAACGCGTTGATTTCATGACCGGAGCAATGCCCGCGCAATACGGACTTCGCACTGCTGGTGTAATCGACTTGCAAACA
Source organism: Alphaproteobacteria bacterium (assembly GCA_016869695.1). Classification (GTDB taxonomy): domain Bacteria; phylum Pseudomonadota; class Alphaproteobacteria; order Rickettsiales; family UBA1997; genus UBA2645. The sequence goes on along the minus strand of VGDN01000084.1, from coordinate 4,418 downwards.
AAAGGCGGAAAATTCGACAAAGGCGGCTACTTCGAATTAATGGTCGGCCAAAATAACGACTTCGGCGCGAACCAACAAATTAGCGGCGCGAAAGGTAATTTAAATTACTACATCAGCGCAACTTATTTGCAGAATAATCGCGGAATCGAATCGCCAACTGCCGCAAGAAAATCAATCCACAACGACACTAATCAAAATCGTTTGTTCGGTTATTTTTCTTACCCGCTTGATGCCTCGAAACGCTTGAGCTTCATTGTTGGAAACGCTGACAGCCGTTACCAAATTCCTAACAATCCTGGTCAAGCAACCGAATACCAACTAAACGGTTACGACTCCTTCAACTCACGCAATTTGAGCCAAAGACAAAGCGAATCAAACCGCTACGCAATCGCTTCACTTCAAGGCGTAACTGATTCCGACATTGATTACCAAATCTCTGCCTTCACCCGTTTTAGCGGACTTGGTTACCGCTCTGACCACGTTGGCGATTTAATGATTAACGGCGTTGCCTCTAACCTTAATCGCTCAAGTTTTGCCAATGGTTTGCAAGGTGATTTCAGTAAAAAACTAAACGAAAATAACACTCTGCGTTCGGGCTTTTACTTCAACAACGAGCGCAATCGTTCTTACACTGAAAATTACGTTTTTGAAGTTGACAGCAATGACGAACAGGTTGCTCCTTACGATCCGCGCAAAATCAACGAGCTCAGCAACAAAACCTCTCAAACTTACAGCTTGTACTTACAAAATGAGTGGAAAGCGCTTGATGATTTGACGATTAACTATGGCGCGCGTTTTGACGCTGCTCACGCTTACGTAAACGAATCGCAATTAAGTCCGCGACTTAACTCGACTTACAATTTGAGTAAAAAAACCAAACTCCACGCTGGCTTTTCGCGCTACTTCACACCTGCTCCCGTCGCTAAAATGTCAGACACTTCACTTTCTGCTTTTGCTAACACAACCAACAAAGCAGAAGGCAATTTGACAGGCTACGGCAAACTTCGCGCTGAACGCACCAGCTACTACGACGTCGGTATTTCGCACCAATTTAGCGAAAATCTGACTGTTGGTTTGGACGGCTACTACAAACAAATCAGAAACATGCTCGACGAACACCAGTTCGGCAACGCGCTGATTTACGTGCCGTTTAACTACCAACAAGGCAGAGTTTTTGGTAGCGAACTAACCGCAGATTACCGCAACAAAAACTTCAGTTCTTACTTCAATTTAGGCCTTCAAAAAGCCTACGCTCGTAACATTGTCTCTAACCAATACATTCACGAGTCGGAAGAAATTGAGCACATTTCAAAGCACTACGTTCGTCCCGATCACTTACAAAACTTAACCGTTTCAACCGGTGCGGCTTACAAGTGGTTAGGCACAAAATTTGCTGGAGACGTTCTCTACGGATCAGGACTCAGCACTGGGGACAACAACAAAAACACAATGCCAGCTTGGATGACATTCAACGCTTCGATCTCGCGTGATTTCAATTTGCCGAATTTGGGTAAATTAAATTTACGAATCGCCGGCGCGAATTTGGCAGACAAAGTTTACCGCTTCAGCAACGGCTCCGGAATTGGCGTCAACGCTTCGCAATACGGAATGCGTAGAACTTTCTACTTAATCGCAAGTAAGAGCTTCTAGTGACTCCTAATCAAATCTGGCTAGAGCTGACTAACCTCAGCTCTAGCTCCGCTTTCTGGCAAGCGCTAGGAAGCGATCAGTTTGAGCTTGGTTGCTCTTGTGGCCACACTCACGAACACGAAATCAACAACGAAAAACAGCGGCAAATTAAAGCCGACATCGACGCCGCCTGCACCAATATTTTTGCAACACCAACCAAAGAAGATTTAACCCTGATTCTCGCACTGCTTAGAATGCAGGATCAGATCGCAATGGGCAAAAATTTCACTTCAAAGAGAACTCTCGGTTTCGCCAAAAATCACGGAATCACTTTTGAGGCCGAAGGAATTAAAATTGCTGGAGAGCCTCTCGCAATGCCCGACGCCGCAGAATTTTTGCGCGAGAAATATTCACTCAACAACACCAGCGAAAAAATCGCCGCCATTCGTCAAGGACAAGAAAGCAACTTTGCAAAACTACAAAATATTTTGGACGTTTCTTGGCAAGATTTTGTCAACGAACCCTTGATGCGTAACTCGCGAAGCCTTTACCAAAATCTACCTTCGCTGTCGACGGTGCTTTTAACTCTTGGCACCGCACAAATGATTTTACGCAGTTTCAACCAACAACAAACTGCCGACGAAGTTCGCGACAATATTGGCGCGGCAACTGAAGCAGCAGTATTTTTTGTGGTTGCAAATGGTCTAATTGAAAACCTTTCTCACTCCTTCATTTTGGCCGCTCCTGCTTTTGGTGCGACCTTGGCTTACGACAAGGTTCGTAAATATTTTAGAGAGGACGAAGCAGAAGAAGTACCGGCACCACAAGCTCCAGCGCCAAAATTCAATCTCGATTCCACCTTCGTCACAGCAAGAAATTACCAAAAAGAAATCAGAATTTTAGAGAAGGTGCAGCCTTTTTTAGACAAAGAAGAGCTGTGGGTTGGGCTACGAAAATGGCAGACAAAACATCAATACAATCAAACTGAAAATAATCTCAAAACTGCAATTCCTGACTTGATTGGCAACTTGCGACAAAGAGCAGCATTTGGCGATTCAATCTTGATTGAAAAACACGGACAAAATCTGAGTGACACTCTGCACCTGCTAAAATCTTTAAGCGAAGTTTACGCCAAAGAAAACAACGCGGGTGAGCTTAATTCGCTGATTGACGAGTTCGTCGAAACTTTTGCGCATAGCGGAATTTTGCTTAACGATCCTTCAAAAAATGCTCGCGAAGCTGGATTTTGCTGCCGCGCGCATCACCGCTTAGTTGGATTTGACGAAAGAATTGCTGAATCACTTCCTCACCTGCCAAGCGGCAGTCAAGTTGCATTGGCTGGGTTGGTGATTAGCGGAATTTACGCTGCGAAACAAATTTACGAAGCGGCGACTGGTGAAAAAGAAATCTACAGCGATTACGTCACTGATTTTCCGGATCATTTATTTGACTGGCTGCAACTTGGACAAATGTACCAAAATATTGGCGGCGACGCCAGCTTGTCGCAACCATTTCGTGATTTTTTTGCGTCTTTTAATCTAGCAGAAAACTCCACTCACTTGGGAATTGCGATTGCGCCTTTCCTTGCCTACTCGCAACTTGGATCAAAAATGTTTGAAGGCATTTTACGCAGGTCGGAAAATCTTGCCGCCTATTTCTCAAACTCGGCGGGATATTATTTTGACAAGGTTTATTCCCTACTGCCAAATCGAAATTCAGCCTACATAATTCATCCCGAGCAGCCCGCAACTATGGTTGCAACGTCTGGAGTGGCGATTAGTCTGAGTGGTCAAGCATATGTTATTAATGATCAAGAGCGGAACAGCTAGTAATGAGCTAGTGCTGTGTTGATCCTCGTCACCACTTCATAATTTGAGCTTTGCGACCATATTGCCCAATCATCGGCGGTGATTTCTTGCTTGCCGTCACGGCCGATTAGCGTTACAACATCTCCAGAAGCGACCCCATCAACATCGGTTACATCAAGCACAATCATATTCATCGTCACGCGGCCTAGCTGTGGAACTTTTTTGCCGCGAACCAATACATAACTTTTGCCGGAACTTACGCGCGAGATGCCGTCGAAGTAACCAACCGGTAACACGGCGAGCTTGGAGTCGCGCTCCAAAATATGAGTGCAGCCGTAAGAAATCGCACCACCTTTTGGCAAAGACCTGACCTCCGTAATCCTTGTCCGCCAAGACAAGACAGGTTTCAGGTTGATTGATTTATTACGCTGCCCCGAAGGCCATAATCCATAAATCGCCAGACCAATTCTCACTAAATTAAACTCAGGATGATTCTTGCCGTAAAGTGTACCAGCACTGGCGGCGTGATGGGTTAGCTCAGGCTGAAATTCCTCTTTCCATCTAAGTAGTTCAGTGATTTGTTTTTGGGTGTAATCATCAAATTTTGCGTCATCAGCGGAAGCGAAGTGGGCGTAAATCCCAAGTGGTTTAATGGCATATTCTTTAATTTTTCCTAGATCAGCAAAAACAAATCCATCCCTACCCATTCCTGTGTCGACGGCTAGGTGAAATCTCAGATCTTTCTTGATTAGGGCTAAAGATTCGAAGCAGGAAATCGTTACTTCGATGCTGTGTTTAATTGCCAAATCAACTTCATCGGCAAAGACACGAGACAGCACTAATAATGGCTTAGTAACCCCTTTCTCTCGCAACAACAATGCATCCGCAAAAGCAAAAACTGCTAAGTAATCGACGTGATCTTGGATGGCATCAACTACCTCCAAAAGTCCATGCCCATAAGCATTGGCCTTAACCACTGCC
>VGDN01000083.1 GCA_016869695.1 Alphaproteobacteria bacterium | reverse complement strand
CGCATCGGTGAGGTGATTGGCGAGCAGGTGAATAATCTTTGGGTTGGCACGTTTCACGCGATTGCGGCGCGGATTTTGCGACGTCATGCCGAAGTGGTAGGGCTGCGCTCCGACTTTACAATCATCGATGACGACGACCAGACGCGCCTGCTCAAACAGATCCTTCTCGACTTCAACATCGACACCAAACAATTCGCGCCGAAGGCATATCTGGTGCGGATTTCGCGCTTAAAGGACAAGGTGGTCGCGCCAGAAAATATCGGGATGGAGCTTACTCTTCCTAAGTTGAAAGAAGTTTACGAAACTTACCAATCTCGCTTAAAAATGATGAATGCGGCGGATTTTGGAGACTTACTTTTGCACAACCTAACCATCTTTAGAACCGCGCCAGACGTGCTCTCGCTCTACCAAAATAAATTCCGCTACATCCTTGTTGACGAATATCAAGACACCAACAATGCACAGTATCACTGGCTTCTCGCCCTTTCAGCCGCGCATAAAAATATTTGCTGTGTTGGGGATGATGATCAGTCGATCTACAGCTGGCGGGGCGCCAACATCGCTAACATCCTTAAATTCGAGAAGGATTTCCCGGATGCGCAGGTTATTCGTCTTGAGCAAAATTACCGTTCGACTTCGCACATCTTAAACGCCGCACATGCAGTGATTGCCAACAACAAACAGCGTCACGGTAAGAAGCTTTGGACCGATAAAGGGCAGGGAGAGAAGGTAAAGCTGATGTCTTTTTTGGATGATCGCATGGAGGCGGCAGCGGTGGCGCAAGCGATCAGATCGGCGAAATACAAACCGTCGCAAACCGCGGTGCTCGTGCGTGCGGGCTATCAAACGCGTGCTTTCGAAGAGGCCTTTATTCAGGCTGGAATTTCTTACAAAGTCATCGGCGGCATGAAATTTTACGAGCGTCTGGAAGTGCGCGACGCCATAGCCTATCTGCGTGTATGTGCTAATCCCGATGATGATTTGGCGATGATGCGCATCATTAATGTGCCGAAGCGAGGAGTTGGTGAGGCAGCAATAGCCAGTCTTCGTAGCTCTAGCAGTTCGATTTTTTTGGCGATTAAAAATTCTGACTCATTGAAGGGCAGGGCGCGCGAAGCCTTGCGTGGCCTGGCTGAAATCATCGAACGTGCGCAAGAAAAAATGGGATCGGCGAATCTTTCCGACTTAGCGCGCGAGGTGCTAATTGTTTCAGGCTACATCGCGATGTGGAAGAGCGAGAACACGCTGGAAGCGCAAGGGCGTCTAGAAAACATTGAGGAGTTCCTCAACAGCTTGAATGAATTTTCCAACGTCACCGAGTTTTTGGAGTATGTTTCGCTGGTCGAAGCGCGTGATGAGAAGAATCTGCAATATGCTGTGAGCGTAATGACTGTGCATGCTGCCAAGGGTTTGGAGTTTGACTTAGTTTTTGTACCAGGACTTGAGGATGGAATATTTCCGAGCGGAAAATCCCTAGAGGAGCGCAATGGTTTGGAAGAGGAGCGGCGCTTGATGTATGTAGCAATGACGCGGGCGAAACAGGAGTTGGTTTTGTCTCATGCTAAGAGTCGCTACATCTTCGGCGACGTGCAAATGCAGCTACCATCCCGTTTCTTAAAAGAGTTGCCACAGGATTCAGTGTTTGGTACTCAGTGCCAAGTGCCCAGTGCGCGACATGAAATTGCGCGCCATGAAATGAAGAGTGAAACAACTAACGGCCAACGCGTCTTCCATCAAAAATTTGGTTACGGCAGAGTGATGAGTATAGATGGTAGTAAGCTTGAAATCGCTTTTGAAAAATCAGGAACCAAGACGGTGATGAAAGATTTTGTACAGTTTGGCTAAGTTTTTTTACCAATCCATGCTCACTAGCGTAGGGATGGATTACCGCAGTTTACTGCACAAACCATCGCAATGATGGGAAAGGAGTAAAAAACTTACAAAAGATTACAATTTACTCACCCCTCCTCTCACTTACTCTGGTGTGCTCTAGATCTAAAATCTAAAATTAATCTCCCCTAAATCCCCCCAATGGGGGGCTTGGCAAAAATCAAAAATCATGTGTGGCATCGTCGGAGTGGTCGGAAGTAAAAACTCGACCGCAACCATCCTTGAAGGTCTGAAGAAACTTGAGTATCGCGGCTATGACTCTGCTGGTATCGCCGTGCTCAGCGGCGGTAAGTTTCAGACTGTGAAGGAAGAAGGAAAAATTGCACGGTTGGAGTCGGCATTGAAGAAGGCAAAGCTGCAGGCAACACTCGGTATTGGTCACACAAGATGGGCGACGCATGGTCGTCCAAGCAAGCAAAACGCCCATCCACACGCTTCGTCAAAAGTGTGTTTAGTGCATAACGGCATCATCGAGAATTACCAAGAGCTGCAGGAGAAACTAAAAAAATCCGGCGTAAAATTTTTAAGCGAGACTGACAGCGAGACTTTGCCTCATCTGCTTGAACAGCATCTTGCAAAAACTGGTGACATCAAAAAATCTTTGCTGGCAACGCTAAAAGAAGTTAATGGAACCTTCGCTTTGGCGGTGATGTTTAAGGGTCACGAAGACCTGTTAGCCGTTGCCAAACGTGGTTCGCCGCTAGTCATCGGTCTTGGTGAAGATGAAAATTACGTCGCTTCCGATTACTACGCGCTAGCCTCTCATACCAATCAAATCCTAGCTTTAGAGGATGATGAGATCGCCTTAATTTCAGCGAACTCAGTTGAGATTTTTAACTCTTCCGGCCGCGAAATTAAGAGAGAGTCAAAGCTCATGGAGCCAGATAACAATAAGGTTTCCAAGGATGGCTACACGCATTTCATGCTGAAAGAAATACACGAACAGCCGCGCGTTTTGGAGGAGATTATTCAGACCTATGTCACACTGGCCAGCGGCGAAATTCATCTGCCGAATTTCTCTTTCGACCTAAGCAAGATCAACAAGCTTACCATCATTGCCTGTGGCACTTCTTACTATGCCGGCTTGGCCGCGAAATATCTTTTTGAGGAAGTTGCCGGCATTGAAGTCGAGGTCGATATCGCTTCCGAATTTAGATACCGCAAACATCCATTCCGTAATGACAATCTGATGATCTTCGTGTCGCAATCCGGCGAGACGGCGGACAGTTTGGCGGCGCTGAAATATGCCAAGGAAAACAAGCAGAAAATTTTGTCGGTGGTGAATGTAACGCACAGCTCAATCGCCCAACTTTCGGATGTCGTAATTCGTACCATCGCTGGTCCGGAAATCGGCGTAGCCTCAACAAAGGCCTACAGCGCGCAGATTTCTGTTTTGACTTTACTGGCGATTCATTTCGGCTTTTTGCGCGGTAAAATTTCGCCGAAGAAAAAAATCGAACTACTGCGTGAGCTTACAGGAGTTGGGGCAAAGATGAGTGAGATGCTTGTGCAGAACAACATTCGTAACATCAAAAAAATCGCCAAGAGTTTGGTTGGCGCGAAGCATATGCTCTATATCGGCCGCGGTGTTTCTCAGGTCACATCTTTTGAGTCAGCGCTAAAGATGCGCGAGCTTTCTTACATTGACGCACAAGGCATTGCTGCGGGTGAACTGAAGCACGGCACCATCGCCTTAATCGATAAGAAAATGCCGGTGATTGTGATTGCGCCGCACAACCAACTTTTCGAAAAAACCATTTCGAATGCGGAAGAGGTGAAGGCGCGAGGTGGGAAAATAATTTTTGTAAGTGACGACGAAAAACTGAGTGGAATAAAAATCCCAAAAATTTCTGGAATGATCGAAGAAGCGCTGCTGCCCGTAGTCACAACTCAACTCCTTGCCTACTATGTTGCACTTTTCAAAGGTAGCGATGTGGATCAGCCACGGAATTTGGCGAAATCGGTAACCGTAGAATGACAAAGAAAGAATCAGAAATACGTAAGGAATTATACAACATCGAAGCAGAGCAGGCGGTGCTAGGCACGATTATTTTGAACAATGAATATTTGAATCGCGTGGTGGAGTTTTTGCGCGCGGAGCATTTTTATGAGCCGGCGCATCAGAAAATTTTTACGCAGATTCTGCACTGCATCGAGAAGGTCGAGATTGTGGCTAATCAGGTTACGCTTAAGCAGTTCTTCGAGTCAGATCCCTCAATCAAGGCAATCGGGGGCACTCTTTATCTCGCGACTCTTTTGTCGGCAGCTTCGACCATCATCGACATCGCTGATTATGGCCGTGTAATTCATGATTCGGCGCTCAAGCGCGAGCTGGCAATGGTCGGGGAAGATGTAGTGAATCGCGTTTACAATCCGGAAGAAAAAACCAGTGCGACGCAGCAGATTGAGTTGGCGGAGTCGGTGCTATTCAAGCTTTCCGAGCATGGCAATGGTCGCAGCGATTTTCACAGTCTATCCTCTTCACTCACCGAAACGCTCAACAAAACACTACTCGCCAGACAACGCGACAGCCACATCAGTGGTATATCCACTGGTCTCGTTGACCTCGACAAAATTTTGGGCGGTATGCAGCAGTCTGATCTAATCATTCTTGCTGGTCGGCCATCGATGGGTAAATCGAGTCTTGGTGTCGCCATGGCGCTTAATGCCTGTAAGTTGCTGAACAAGGATGTAACTGAGCAAAAAGACAAAAAAGCGGTGGGATTTTTTTCTCTTGAAATGTCTTCCGAACAAATTGCTGCGCGGATTCTTTCCATGGAGTGCAGCATCAATGCGACAAAATTCAGAAATGGGCAGATTAACGAACATGAGTGGGAAGTAGTGGCCATGCGCTCCGCCGATATTTCTAAACTACCATTTTTTGTTGATGACACGCCAGCGCTTTCCATTGCGTCGATTAGAACCAGAGCACGACGGATGGTTCGTAAACATAATCTTTCTTTATTGGTGGTGGATTACTTGCAGCTCGTTCATGGCGTGAGCAATCGTGCAAGCGATAATCGTGTACAGGAAGTGTCGGAGATCACGCAAGGTCTCAAGGCGATCGCAAAAGAATTTAACATTCCGGTTGTCGCACTTTCGCAGCTGTCACGTGCTGTTGAGCAGCGTGAGGACAAGCGTCCGCAACTTTCAGATTTACGTGATTCGGGTTCGATCGAGCAGGATGCGGATGTAGTCGCCTTCATCTATCGCGACAGCTACTACCTTGAGCGTAAACGCCCGCCAGAAAGTGAGGCAGAAAAATTTCATGAATGGAAGGCGCGAATGCAGGAAGTGGCGCATCGCACTGAAGTGATAATCGCCAAG
>VGDN01000082.1 GCA_016869695.1 Alphaproteobacteria bacterium | reverse complement strand
AATCTAACAAAAAGTTTGAGTGCCAGATGCATTTTGATTTTAGATTTCTGATTTGATGAGAGTTGGTCAAATCAAGAATCTAAAATCAAAAATAAGAAATTCATGAACCCATTCACAAAATTTTCCGATTGGCTCACTAAAGCTTGTGAGACTAAAGCAATTGTCGAGCCTACGTCCATGTGCCTTGCTACCGTTGATGAAAATGGCTGTCCTTCGGCGCGAATGATTTTGTTAAAACAATTTGATGAACGAGGTTTTTGTTTTTTTACCAATTTGACCAGTCGTAAAGGCAAGGAGCTAACGCATAATCAGAATGTCGCGCTGTGTTTTTATTGGGGAGTTCTTGGTCGCCAAATCCGCATTGAAGGTAAGGTGGAGAGGGTCTCGCTCGAAGAGGCTGACGAATATTTTGCCTCACGACGACGTGGCAGTCAGATTGGTGCCTGGGCATCCAAGCAATCGTATGAGATGAAGGAGTGGAGTGAGTTTGAGGAGAGGATTAAGAAAATTTCCGAAGATTTTAGGGATCAAGAAATCCCCCGTCCGCCTTTCTGGTCAGGCTTCCGCGTTATTCCAAAGCGGATCGAATTTTGGGAAGAAGGTGAGTTTCGTATCCACAAACGTGAGGTGTTTGAGCGCGCTGGTAGTGGGTGGGAAGTGAAGAAAATTTATCCGTAATCCTGTTCGTCATTGCGATGCTTTCGAAAGAAAGTCGAAGCAATCCATTTTTATCTTCAAAATGACTAAAAAAGATTTTTATCAACGTTGTGAATCAGCTCTAATCAGGCTCGCAGATGATGTTGAAGCTGCTGACAAAAATTCGCAGCTTGATGTCGAATATGCGGATGGAATTTTGCAAATCGTGATTATTGCAGACAACAAAACCTATATCATCAATCGAAATTCCGGTAATCATAAAATCTGGTATTCATCCCCATTTTCCGGCGCCGATTATTTTTCTTTCGACGAAGAAAGAAATGAGTGGAGGGATGCCAATGGAGAAGGATTAAGAGCAAAATTATTCTCCGAGCTCCAATCGAAAATTTAAGATATTAACCCCCCAAATCTCCTAAGGGGACTTGGCAAAAATCTAAAATTTAAAATCAAAAATTAATGAAACACATCCTACTCCTTCCCGGCGACGGCATTGGTCCTGAAGTGGTTGCGCAAGCAAAGAAGGTCCTCGATTTCTTCTCCAAAAATACTGACAAAAAATTTGAAACCGAAACAGCCCTGCTTGGCGGATGCGCTTATGACGCAGTTGGAACGCCATTTCCGCAGGAAACTCTCGATCTTGCTAAAAAATCTGACTCGGTTTTGCTCGGTGCGGTTGGTGGTATTAAGTGGGAATCTTTGGAATATAAACATCGTCCGGAGCGAGGCCTGCTCGGCATTCGCAAGGAGTTAGAACTTTTTGCCAATTTTCGACCCGCTAAAGTTTTTGATGCGCTAACCGATAGCTCAACTCTGAAACGCGAAGTGGTCGCTGGACTCGACATCATGATTGTCCGCGAGCTCACTGGCGATCTTTATTTCGGCGAACCACGTTTTGTAAAAACCTTGCCAGACGGTACCAGACAGGGCGTCAACACGATGACCTACAACTCAAAAGAAGTTGAGCGTATCGCCAAAATCGCTTTCGACTTAGCGAAAATTCGCGGCAAAAAACTTTGTTCTGTCGATAAGGCGAATGTCATCGAGACTACAGAAATGTGGCGCGAAGTGGTTACCGAAATTGGCGCAAAAAATTATCCAGACATCGCCCTCTCGCATATGTATGTCGACAATGCAGCGATGCAGTTGGTGCGCAATCCTAAGCAGTTCGACGTGATGGTAACAGGTAACATGTTTGGTGACATCTTGTCCGACTTGGCTTCGATGCTTACCGGCTCACTCGGCATGCTGCCTTCCGCATCTCTTGGCGAAAAATATTCTCTTTACGAACCAATCCACGGATCTGCGCCAGACATAGCCGGAAAAGATATCGCCAATCCAATTGCGACGATTTTGAGTGTGGCGATGATGTTTAAATATTCCTTTGGATTCATGAAAGAGGCGGAGGCAATCGAGCAAGCAGTGGCTAATGTTTTAGATGTTGGTATCCGCACCGCTGACATCGCCAAGCCATCAGAGCCAAGCGTTTCCTGCTCGCAAATGGGTGATGCAATTTTGGGTAAATTACAAAAAATCCATCAATGACCAAATCAGAAATCCCCAATAAATCTCCCGAATGGGGACTTGGAAAAAATCAAAAATCAAAAATAACTCTGATTTTGGTTTTGCTTTTTTGCTCCTCCTTCTCTCGTTCCACCACATTCGACGGGCGCGCAGATTGTGAAGCGAGCATCGGTGTCTGGCGTGATTTTGGCAGTTCTTGTGCGGATGAGTGTGAGGCACAGTTAGATGAGTTTAGTATGTGCGCACAAGTTGTGACATCTGGTTGTGACTGCGGAAAATCTCGTTGTTGGAATGATGAAAAAAATTCATGCGTAGCGCTTCGTGATTACAAAAAAATTTTCGATGCTAGGCGCGCTGAAGAGAAGGAGCGGTTAGAAGCAGAGAAGAAGCAGCGTGAGGAAGAGGCGAAGGAAGATCAGGCGGAAATGGCCAGAAATCTAAGCAAACAAGAAGCGGCTAATAATCAGGCGGCGCCAACTCAGTCGGGTAAGGAATCTGTTATTGAAAAACTGTTGGATAAACCAACTGCCGCAACTCCTCCTGCTCCAGTTGCAGGAGAGCCAGTTGTCGAGATTCCGCCTTTGTTTTTGCAGCAACAAAAAGCGAAAGAAGAAGCAGAAAAAAAGAAATCAGATTCACCAGCAGCCCCTGCTATTCCTGGATTGCCAGTCATTCCGTTACCGAAGTAAGTTTTGGCAATCATTATACCGGTTATGTCATTGTGAGGAGCGCAAAGCGCGACAAAGCAATCTACATGCATTGCTTCACCAGGTCATGCCTGGTTCGCAATGACGATTTTGTTTAATCAACTGCACAAGTTTCGTATGCTCAAAAATAACCTAAACGAATCTCTGCTTGGTTGTGCGATTCTAACACATAAACGCATGGCAGAGTTGCTGCCGCATGATTTTTCTGACTCACGCTTGGTGGAGGCGATGCGTTATTCCGCACTGTCAGAGGGAAAAAGAATTCGCCCATTTTTACTAATGGCATCGGCACAAATTTTTGGAGTGTCGGTATTATCCTCAATCGATGCGGCTGTAGCGCTTGAGTTCATTCATGTTTATTCGTTAATCCATGATGATTTGCCGGCAATGGATGATGATGATTTTCGTCGCGGCCATCCCTCTAATCACAAAAAATTCAACGAGGCGACGGCTATTTTAGCTGGTGACGCTCTGCTTACTTATGCTTTTGAAATCTTGGCTGAGCCTAAGTGTCACAAGGATCCAGCGGTTCGTTGTGAGCTAATTAAAATAATCGCAAAAGCGGCAGGATTTGTTGGAATGGCGGGTGGGCAGATGATGGATTTAGAAAAAGCGCAGCAAAAAATTTCTAAAGAAGAGCTCGCTAAACTGCACAGATTAAAGACCGGTGAGTTGTTTATGGTTGCGGCGGAAAGCGGCGCGGTGATTGGTCGTTCTGGCTTAAATGAACGCAAAGCTTTGCGTTATTTTGCGCATGATCTCGGCTTAGCTTTTCAGATCAGAGACGACATTTTGGATCACGTCAGAACTACCGCTGACAGGACCAAAGAGAATACCAGCATTGTTGCGCTGGTTGGTTTAGAAGCGGCGCAAAAGCAATTGGATTTGCTGCGTGAGCAATCAATCGCGCATTTAAAAATCTTTGGCGACAAGGCGAAGTTGTTGGTTGATTTGGCGGAATTTGTGGTGACGAGGGATAGATGAAGCTGGTTTCCTGGAATATTAATTCGCTGCGTCTGCGTCTTCCTTTGCTTAAAAAATTTGTAACACAGGCGAACCCTGACGTTGTTTGTCTACAAGAAATAAAGGTCTCCGACCTAGAATTTCCGCTGCTTGAGGTTAGGTCGCTTGGTTTTGAATTTGTCGAATTCTCCGGCGAAAAATCTTACAACGGCGTAGCGATTCTTTCGAAATTTCCGTTGAGAGAGGTTAGTAAAATTGATGTGCTTAATTATGGCCACAAACGCCACATTTCAGCGAAGATTGGAGATGTTACGCTACACAATTTCTACGTACCGGCGGGTGGCGATATTCCTGATGTCGTGACCAATGACAAGTTTGACCACAAGCTGAAATTTGTTGATTGGATGAGTGATTTCTTTGCCCCACAAAAACACAAAAGAATCATCATTACTGGCGACATGAATATTGCGCCGCTATCGCAAGATGTTTGGTCGCATAAGCAATTGCTTACTGTTGTTTCGCACACGCCAATTGAGGTAGAAAAGATGGTGAGGCTGCAGGAGACGCTTGGTTGGATTGACACTCACCGTCACTTTGTTGACGCGCAGGAGAAGCTTTACAGCTGGTGGAGTTACCGTGCTCGTGACCCACTTGGCGCAGATCGCGGCCGTCGTTTGGATCACATCTGGGTTACGCCAAACCTAAAGTCGCATTTAAGATCGGCCGGAATTTACCGCGATTGGCGAAGCGAAAAACAACCTTCAGATCATGTGCCGGTGGAAGTAGTGTTTGATGAAAAAATATTCGCTTAAGTCCAAATCAGAAATGGCTGCTCTCGCTAGAGAAATCGCGGTCTCGGCACGTGTCGGAGATGTATTTGCTTTGAAGGGAACGCTTGGTGCTGGTAAAAGTTTTTTCGCGCGCCACTTTATTAATTCGTTGCTTGAATGCGAGACAGAAGTTCTGAGTCCAACATTTAACTTGGTTTACTCTTACCAAACAAAGAAAGGGGAGGTTTCTCACTTCGATCTCTACCGCCTCAGATCACAGGCAGAGCTTGAAAATATTGGCTTCTTCGCTGCTTTAGAAAATGGAATTTCTTTGATTGAGTGGCCAGAAATTGCTGCGGATTTTTTGCCTAAAAATCATTACGAAATCGAAATCAAAATCCCTGTTGGTGAAAATGAAGAAGGGCGTGAAGTTGTAATTCACGTGTTTTTGTCCTAGACACGTGAATCTAATCTAGAAAATCAGGTGATTCACGAGTTAGTAGCAAAACACGTGAATTTAGAGTGAAGATTGTAAGCAAAAGAAAATCGGTCTTTAGCCTTTGTTTACAAGGGATGAATAGATGTAGACAAGATTCTTGCCTTAAGGCGAAAATAGCGGAAATTGTGGATTATTTCTTGAAGA
>VGDN01000081.1 GCA_016869695.1 Alphaproteobacteria bacterium | reverse complement strand
TGGTGATTTACCCGCACGAGACCTGTCCGGTTGATGGCGCTGTTGTTGTTGGTGGCGGTGTAATGGATGAGTCTTACTTAACCGGCGAACCTTACAAAATTCCGAAGGTGATAGGCTCGCAGGTCTTGTCTGGCGCCATTAACGGTGAATCACTGTTGACTGTTCGCGCTGACAAAATGCCGCAAGATTCGTGCTACGCTAAGATTGTCGAAGTTATGAAGGAAGCGCAGCAGCAAAGGCCGCAACTTCGTCGCCTCACTGACCAAATCGGCGCCATTTTTGCACCACTCGCTCTTACCTTCGCCTTCGCCACTTTGTTTTATACTGGAAGTCTGACTAAATTTTTAGCGGTGCTTGTTGTTGCCACTCCTTGCCCGCTCCTAATAGCTGTTCCAATCACAATCATTAGCGCCATTTCGATTGCTGCCCGCAGTGGTATTGTTGTTAAAGATCCAACCATTCTCGAGCGTTTGCCCGTCTGCACTACCGCCATCTTCGACAAAACCGGCACACTGACTTATGGCAAGCCAAATCTTACCGAAATTACGTTACTTGCTGAGTTTACGCGAGAGCTGACGCTGCAGCTAGTAGCAAGCCTTGAGCGCTACTCACGTCACCCACTTGCTTACGCAATTTTGAGTGCTGCTAGGGAAGAAAAACTGGTTTTGCTGCCAGTTGAGAATCTTCAAGAAAAACCAGGCGAGGGCTTGAGCGGCAAGGTATCTGACCATGTCATTTTAGTTACGAATCACAAAAAATTTAACTTACCGCAAAGCAAAAGCGGACTCGAATGTGTGGTGGTAATCGACGAAAAACTGGCGGCAATTTTTCACTTCCGCGACCAGGCGCGTGGTGAGAGCCATCCTTTCATTAAACACCTCACGCCTAACCACAATTTTAAGAAAATAATTTTGCTTTCTGGTGACCGTGACTCGGAAGTTAATTACCTTGCTGAGTCGCTTGACATCAAGCAGCACTACGCTTCACAGACTCCAGAGCAGAAGTTGGAAATCATCAGAAATGAAACCAAGCAAGCGCAAACTCTTTTCATGGGAGATGGAATTAACGACGCACCAGCGCTAATGGCAGCAACGGTCGGCATTGCTTTTGGTAATCAGAATAAAGTCACCTCTGAGTCGGCAGGCGCGGTAATTTTGGAGAGTAGTTTGATCAAGGTGGATGAGCTCATACACATCAGTGAATCAATGCGCACAATCGCGTTGCAGAGTGCGATTGGTGGGATGCTGCTAAGTTTGGTTGGAATGGCTTTCGCCGCCGCTGGCTTGATTACACCGGTTGCTGGCGCGTTGTTGCAGGAAGTAATCGATGTTGCGGCGATTCTAAACGCGCTGCGTTTGACGTGGAGGAAGACAGTGGTTTCGGATGTTTACCCAAATCCGTCATTATAACCGCCCATAATTTCTACTAACCTTTAATCCTCATGGCCTTACTCTTCATCCTACTCCTCACTATATGGAAGATACACTTCTGGTGCGGTACTGCTATGAGGATTAAGAGTTAGTGACATTCTGGACAGTTATAACGACGGATTTGGGGTAAAAAGATTTTTGTTTCTGAAGCGGGAATCTTTAGATCTTAATTCTTTTCTCGCGCTGCGACAAAGATTTCAATTGCCCACAAGCAGCCAAAACATCGTCTCCTCGCGTTTTGCGTATTGGCGAAATCAGCCCGGCATTTTTCAGGATTTTTTGGAATTTTAGGATTTGTTTATCAGTGCTACGCTCAAAGCCACAGCCGCTCCACTGGTTAAATGGAATGAGATTAATTTTAGCGTTGAGGTTAAATTTTTTGATGAGACGGATGAGTTCTTGCGCATGTTGTTCTTGGTCATTCACCTCGCGCAGCATTACATATTCGAAGGTGATTCTTTGCTGTGGATTCTTTTGGTTGTAGAGCTTGCAAGCGGTGAGCAAATCGAGTAGCGGGTACTTCTTGTTAATGGCCATGATTTCGGTGCGAAGTGCGTCATTTGTGGCATGAAGTGAAATTGCCAGATTGGTTTTTAGCTCAGTTGCCGCCCGTAAAATTTCGGGAACGAGGCCAGAAGTGGAGATGGTGATTTTGCGTGACGACAAGGCGAGACCTTCCGGGTCGTTCAAAATTTTTACCGATTTGGCGACATTGTCGTAATTAAAAAAAGGCTCGCCCATGCCCATGTAGACGATGTGGGTGAGCTGCTTGCCGACCATCTTCTTCGCTAACAAAACCTGTGCGATAATTTCATGTGCTTCGAGATTGCGTACCCAAGTTTGTGTGCCGGTGTGACAGAATTTACAGGAGAGTGTACATCCAACTTGCGACGAAATGCAGAGCGTGCCGCGCGTCTCTTCCGGAATAAAAACCGCCTCTACTTCCCGTCCATCAGAAAACTTTACGAGAAATTTTCTGGTGCCGTCTAGCGAGACAAAGTCGCGCGAAATCTGTGGCAATTCGAGAGAGAAATTTTGCTGCAAAAGCTCACGTGTTTCCTTGCTCAAATTGGTCATTTCGGCAAAGGAAAAAATACCGCGAGTGTAAATCCAATTCCAAATCTGCTTAGTACGAAATGGCTTCTCTCCCAGTCTAGTCAGCGCTTCCACCAAATCTTCTTTGTTGAGGGTGAGTAAGTTGGTTGTCATTTAATACCAATGTAGATGTATTGCGCTGATTGGCGGTAAATCAAAGATCAAATCTCAAAAACCAAAGTGTAATGAAAAATGTAAAACGAGGCGTGATGAACAGTAAAAAAATAAAATCCAATCCACATCAAACCGTGAACAGAAAAATTACCAAACTCCTTATCGATGCAGATGCTGGAAAGGTTAAGAAGAAAACTTTTTCTAACATTGATTCGGCAATGAAACACCGTTGCAAACGACTTATTCTTTTTCTTTTTTGCGTCATTGCAAGGAAGGCTGGAAGCCTGACGAAGCAATCCATTACAAGGTGGATTGCCGCGCCAAGCTTAGGCTTGGCTCGCAATGACGGGCTGATTCTAACTCAACTTAACCCAAAGTTCCGATGCTTGACATCCTCCTCAAACTACTAGTCAAAAAATCGAAAAAGTTTCCCAGATCTTCTGGCCGGCCAGAGGCTAAGGTGCCAGATGAGGATTTCATTCCTTACGTTTGTCATTACGACCCCAACACCATTTTAACCAAAGATGGCGAGCTTTTGCAGGTCATTCGCATTACTGGATTTAGCAGCAACTCCACAATTTCAGAATTGATTTCTTTGCGCGAAACCATTCGTGACGCGGTCGCTAGCCACATTAAAGAAAATAAATTTGCTTTGTGGTTCAATACGATTCGGCGCATAAAAAACGTCGATCCTCGCGGCAACTTCACAAATTTCTTTGCCAAGAAAGTTAACGAGGAATGGATCAAAGGAAATGAGTGGAACTCGCAATATGTAAACGAGATTTACATTACCGTAATTACTGAGGGACTCGACACATCGATCGCAAACCAGAAATCATTCCTGCGTTCATTTTCTTACTTCGCCACCAAATTGCTGCACCGAAACTTCTTGAAGAAGTCACATAACAAACTTTTGCAGATAACCACAAATATTTTGAAAGAGACACAGGAATATGGTGGAAAATTGCTTGGTCTAAAAGAGTGGGATGGTATTATTTATTCGGAGCCAATGCGCTTCTTTGGTAAAATTGTTAATCTTTATGAAGAGCGTTACCCACTTACTGCTAACGATATTTCAAGCGAGTTAGTCAGCCATAAAATTGCCTTTGGTGACCGCGAGATTGAGGTGGTTGGTTGCAAGAATAAAAATTTCGCAGCGATGTTTTCACTGAAGGAATATTTCGAAGTTTCGACCGAATTGCTCGACCACATTCTACAGCTTCAATTTGAGTTCATCATTACGCAGTCATTTGACTTCGTCACCAGCAGACACAAGACCAAGCAGCAAGAATATCAGGATTACATTTTGCATGTTAGTGGCGACGAAGATTTAAGGCAGGCAAGTGGTATTGCTGATTTTGTCGACAGTAAAAAAGGCAATCTAACTGATTACGGTGAGCAGCAGATTACTTTGATGGTAATTAGCCATGACAAGAAGGAATTGGATAAGGACGTCAAGATTATTTACGAAAAATTCGCGGCGCTTGGCTTTGTTTTGGTGCGCGAAGATATTTTTTCTGAACATTGTTTTTGGTCGCAGCTGCCGGCGAATTTCCGCTACCTCGTGCGTCAAAAAATCTTAAACACTAGCCATATTGCTGGTTTTGCGGCTTTGCATGATTTTCCTTCTGGTTCTATTGCGGGAAATCATTGGGGACCGGCGGTTACAGTGTTGCGTACGGTTTTAAACACCCCTTACTTCTTCAATTTTCATTACGGAAATATTGGTCACAGCTTAATCATTGGCCCACGCCAATCGGGCAAAACGGCATTGATCAATTTTCTGCTTACGCAGTCGCAGCGATTTAACAGCAAGATTTTTTACCTCGATTTTAATAGCTCATCCAAGTGTTTCTCTAAGGCCATGGGGGGCAGTTACTACAATTTATCCGATCAAGAAGTTAGTGAAGCGCTGCATCTAAATCCGATGCTCCTCGCCAATAATGAGCACAAAAGATTCCTGACGAGTTTTTTTACCAGCCTCGTTACCTTTAGTAAGGAAGCGGCGCCGTCGGATGAACTACAAACAATCTCACAGATCGTCGACCGCATTTTGGCGGCTAATGTAAAAAGTTTTTCTGAGGCGGTTGAAATATTTAACACCCCCGAAACTCGTGTGGTTTATGAGCGTCTGAAAATTTGGGGCAAGGGCGGCAAGCTCGAAAATATTTTTGATTGGCAGGACGAAATTGATTGGTCGAAGCCGGTCACAGTGTTTGATTTGCAGGAGGTAGAAGAATACAAGCCAATCCTGATTCCGATCGTGGCTTACTTGCTTTACCGCATTGAGATGATGTTGGACGGATCGCCAACAATTATGGTGTTAAACGAGGCTTGGCACATTTTTGACAACGCGATTTTGGGGCAGGAATTCAAACAATTATTAACTCGTCTGCAGCAAAAGAATTGCGTGGCAATTCTGACCACTAGTGACTTTGCGGAGGTGGAAAAAAGCGAGATCTCCACGGGAATAGCTGACCAAATCCAAACTAAGATTTTCACCGCTAATGCTGAGCCGCACCAATGTTACAAAAGCGTTTTCTCAGTTACGGATGATGAGGTTGACGTCATTAAAATGATGGCTCAGCGCGATCCTCACTTCCTCATGAAGCACAGTAACGACTCATTAATCATCAAATTCGATCTCAGCCAATATCTCGAAATTTT
>VGDN01000080.1 GCA_016869695.1 Alphaproteobacteria bacterium | reverse complement strand
CTACTGATTAAGAGTCAGCTGCTCTACCAACTGAGCTACAAGTCCGTATCTATAACTTCTTAAACATCACATATGCATCAACATATCCCAAAGTCTTGTGTTTAAAGCCTCCAGGGATGATGCCAGTGATTGAGAAGCCTACTGATTTCCAGAGTTTGACAGCAGCGGTATTGGTGGAGACGACAAAATTAAACTGCATTGCGCGGTAGCCAAGTGATTTTGCGGTGGTGAGTGCATGTAGGGCTAGGGCCTTGCCAACACCGGCTTTGCGCGTGTTGACATCGACGATGAAGCTGGCATTAGCGACATGTGAACCAAGGTCGACTCGATTTGGTTTTAAGAGGGAAGCGCCGACGATTTTGTCATTTAATTCAGCAACAAGAATTCTTGCTTCCTTGTCCATCCACTTCGTGTAGGCCTCATCCCACGTGGTTTCGGCGCGATTAACGTAAGTGTCTTCGGTGGCAATTACGTCACGAAAAATTTTCCAGATTTCGTCAAAATCTTTTTCTGTTGCTGGTCTGATTTTCATAAAAACTAAGATTCACTCCAACCAATTCTCTTTAAGAAAAACTCGTAAGAATCCTCAAAGGTAAAGGTTTTGTTGTTGTCGAAGATGACTAGTTTGTTGGCGATTTCGTGAAGGAAATGTTCGTCGTGAGTCACTGTTATCACTGAGCCCTCAAAGCTTTTGATCGCTTCCAGCAGGGACTCGCATGATTCCATGTCAAGGTGATTTGTTGGCTCGTCGAGCAAAAGTAGATTCGCGCCTTTGAGCAAAATTTTTCCGAGCATCACTCGCGACTTTTCGCCACCGGAAAGTATAGAAATTTTCTTATTGGCGAGGTCAGAAGAAAACATCATATTGCCGCAGACCTGACGTACTCTGGTTTGAGGAAGTCTCTCATCAACTTTTTGCAGCTCCTCGTAAACGGTTAGATTGGGGTTGAGGCGGTCGATATTCATCTGACCAAAATAGCCGATTTCAACTTTTGGATTGGTTTTTACATTGCCGTGGAGCGGTTTCAGCTCTTGGGTTAGAAGCTTTAGCAAAGTTGATTTACCTTTGCCGTTTTTGCCGATGACGCAGATTTTATCGCCATTCTCGACCTTGAATGAGAGATTATTAATCAAGCGGTGATTAGTGTTGTAGCTGAAAGCCAACCCATCCACCTCAATCATATTCTCTTTACTGCCGTAAGGCGAATGCGTGAATTTAAAATCAAGGGTCGCGACATCGACCAACTTCTCTTTCACTTCTTGCTTCTCCAACATTTTTGCGCGTGACTGGGCGCGTGAAGCCATGCTGGCCTTGGCTTTAAAGCGATCTATCCATTCCTGAGTTTTCTGTCTTTGCTTCTCTTCATTGACGCGGGTTTTTTCGTAAATCTCTTCTTCGGCGGCAATTTTTTCGCGCAGGCCTTGCGTGTTTCCCGGTACTTTTTTGAAGGAGTTGCGGTGGATCAGAAGTGTGTGAGTGATCACGGAATCCATAAAAGCGCGATCATGCGTAATCAAAATCAACTCGCCTCGCCAATCTTGCAGGAACTCTTTCAGCCAGCGGATCGAGTGGATGTCGAGATAGTTGGTTGGTTCGTCGAGCAAGAGCATTTGCGGCTCCATCAACAGCAACTTCGCCAGATTTAATTTTACCTGATAACCACCGGAGAATCTTTTGGGATCCTTGTAGAGATCGTCATAAGTGAAGCCGAGGCCGTATAAAATATTTTCACCCTTCCACCCTTCATGCTCACGATTTTCTGGGAGTATCGAGCAAATCTCCTCCAAAACAGTTTCGTGAGTGAAGTTTATATGCTGTTCCAAGTGGCCAATGCGATAGCCGCGCGGGATTTCCACTGCACCCTCATCCGGCTCAAGTTTTTGTAAAATTAATTTTAAAAACGTCGATTTGCCGCTGCCATTGCGCCCAATCAGCCCAAGTTTTTCACGCGCATTAATGATGAAATTTCCTTCGGAGAAAATTTCGCGACCGGAAAAGGAAATCGATAAATTTTTGGCTCGTATCACTGAAAATTATTTAAGGGCACCTCTAAAAATTGATTTTTTCGAGGGATTTTTTGTGTTCCAAAAAAATAGCATCGGATTTTAGAGGTGTCCTTAGAAGATCTCGTCGATCTTTTTAGTGGTCGTGTAGAAGATGTTTCTGCCTTTCTTGCGAGATACTACAAAACCTGAATCCCGCAGGGTTCTAAGGTCTTTAATCGCGGTAACTTTGGTAATATTGTGGATATTTTTATAGAGGGTGGCGGTTAGCTGCCTTTCAGGATTTTGTTTGATGTTGGCGAGGGTTTCGATTTGGCGGCGGTTCAAGCTATTATGCTCGTTTAGAATTTTATTTATCTTGCGTGATTCGAGAGATTTTTGTTTGAAAAACTTTCTGAAATTCTCGATCGCTTCGTTTATTTTCTTGATGTGGTAATTGATGAAATAAGTCAGATCAGTATCATCTTGCTCGCTGAGAATGTAGGCTTCGCTATATTGTGCTGGTGCTGCTTTGATGGCGATTGAAATCGGCAAGAAAGCGAAAGCCCAATACCCTTTTCTAAGCAGATACCAGTAAAAAAGACCACGCGCCAATCTTCCATTTCCATCTACAAAAGGGTGCAAAAGACCGATCCAGAAATGCAGCATTATTGCTTTGATTACTGGATGAACAAAATCTTTTTCATCTAGCTCATCATTAGCAAAATCGATGAGGTGGAAAATTTCTTTTTTTACGAAATCCATCGGTGGCGTTACATAACTTATAACTGTCGGATCATCGCCTTTGGTGATTACGATTTTGTCTGAATCAAGTCGGAAGCGGCCTTGTTCATGTTCTTTTACAGAATCGGTGCCAATAGTTAACATGCGATGCAGATCAAATAAAACATCGAGGCTGAGCTTCTCATTTTTGAATTTTTCCTGTATCGCCTTCATCGCGATGAAATTGTTGTAGATCATTCTTTCATCTGCGGTTTTTGGTTCTCTTTTTTCTTCAATCATTCTTTTTGCGGCTTTTCTAGTAGTGTGAGCTCCTTCTAATTGAGATGAGGCGATGGCTTCTTCGATCAAGCTCTGAGATTGGTATTTTTGATAATCTGTTGATGAGGCATCAGGAATATCGAGTAAGTATCTACTCATATCTAAGGTGATTTCGTGAAGCATCTCTTCGTAATGATTGAGTTTTTTCCAGGTGAAGAAATTTTTTTTGTGATCACGAATTTTTGTTACTGCAGATCCAGATTGCCGAGCAAATTTCACCAATAACCAGAATTTTTCTTTGTGATTTCTGAACTGATCTGGAATCCAGTTTTTATATTTCAGATCTTTCCAATGTAAGTATTCTGGGGAGCAGGCGCGTTTTATCGCCGCTTTAACTTCAGGTTTTCGAGTCTCGGAGAGAAGTGTTAGATCAACTTCGATATTGCTGAGATTTGGTTGCTCTATTTTATACAGCTTTTCCATTTTCCTGCAGATTTTGGTGAATAAATAATAGGTATAAGATATACCAGTGTTTTACCTATCATTACACCTTTAAAAAGGCAATAGGTATAATCTATACCGGTAATTTACCCATTATTAAACCTGAGCCGCCGAGCATTGTCTTCCAGTCTGTGAGCCGATTTGAAATTGTTTACCGGCTTTGAGATCTTCGAGGATTTTTAGGAAATTTTCGGAGGTAAGATCTTCCGCGAAATCATCATTGATTTGCACTACGGGCGCATTGACGCAGGCGCCAAGACACTCGACTTCCTTTAAAGTAAAAAGCCCGTCAGCGGTGGTTTCATCCATTTCAATTCCAAGTTTTTTCTCGCAGTCTTTAATAATTTGATCAATGCCGCGCAACATGCAGGGCGTAGTGCGGCAGAATTGCAGTAGATATTTCCCAACTGGTTTGAGGTTATACATCGTGTAGAAACTGGCGACCTCGTAGACTTTAATCTCCGGCATCTCGAGCAGCTTGGCGATTTCGGCAATCACGTCTTTTGAGACCCAATTGTTATTCTGGCGCTGTGCCAAATCTAGTAGTGGCATTACCGCAGACTTCTTTCTCTCGGCCGGATATTTGGCGAGGATTTTTCTAACCTGCTCTTGGTTTTTGTCGCTGAACTCGAAAGTCATTTTACTTCACGTTTTTCCACACCGCCTTTTTGGCAGCGAGAAGGATTACAAAAAGAATGCCAAGGAAAATCATAGTGCGAACGCCCATTTTTTTGCGATGCTCAGTTTCTGGTTCGGCGGCCCACTGCAAGAAGTTTACAACGTCAATCACCATTTGCTCCTTGGTAGCATAAGTGCCGTCCTTGTACTCAACTTGTCCGTCATCAGTGATTGGTTCTGGCATGGAGATCTGCCTGCCTTCAAAGTAAGGATTGTAAATTTTTCCTTGCACGAGTGGGAAATTGTTTGGTGCATCGGTGAAGCCAGTGAGTAGAGAATAAACATAATTCGCACCATCATGGCGAGCTTTGATGATTAACGACAAATCCGGTGGATAAGCACCACTATTGGCCGCGCGTGCCGCTTGTTCATTAGCGTAAGGGCCAACAAATTTGTCGGAAGGAAGGCCGGGACGTTCAAACATTTCTCCTTCGTCATTTGGACCGTCAGTTATTAAAGCCTCAGAAGCGATTTGTTTTACCTCCCCTTCTGAAAATCCGATTTCGGTGAGGTTGCGGTAAGCCACGCGCTGTAGGCCGTGACAAGCGGAACACACCTCTTTGTAAACCTGGTAACCACGTTGCGCAGAAGCGCGATCGATCGATCCAAAAAATCCATCAAATTCCCAACGCATTTCTTTTGGATGAAGTGCATGGGTTTCAATTGGGGTTTTAGTTAGGTCTAAAACCTCGCTAGCAATGGCCAGAGATGGCAAGGCTAGCAGCGCTAAAACAATTCTTTTCATTCCTAAAATTTAAAAATTTTCTTCTCGAAATCTTTGATTTTGCCATTGGCGGTTTCCACGCCTTCTGATCGCAAAATCTCAATTTTTTTCTTAATGCCGAAAGCATAACCACCTAGATTGCCGTCACTACAAACGACGAGGTGGCACGGTACTTTTGGTGCATTTGGATTCGCCCCAACAATTTGCCACACAGCACGAAATCCTTTTGTTTTTAATTTCTGGGTTAGGAGGTAATAGAGCTTGCTTGAATCAATGCTGGCCATGTTTCGCTTTGTAATCTGAGTCTATTGATTCCGGTAGCGGTAGGCATTTTTCGAATTTTGGTAATTTTGGCAAAATCAGTAAAAAATAAGCGTAGTAGTAAAGAGTGGCAAAGCGTGAAGCCCAGATATACCAACCTTCGGCGGGTGATTTTCCTAAATAGCCAAGAAAGGCGAAGTTAAAGATGAAGAGCCAAAAATATTTTTTGAAAAGCGGGCGGTAGGCGCCGGACTTGATTTTGGAGCGATCCAAGTAAGGCAAAAAGAAGAGCAAGGCAATGGCGC
>VGDN01000079.1 GCA_016869695.1 Alphaproteobacteria bacterium | reverse complement strand
ATGCCTAAGATTGTTGCATTAATCACTGCCTGTGCCCGTCGATGCGTAGCACGACAAAAATTTAACTGCGTCAACACCAATGCCTAAGATTGTTGCATTAATCACTGCCTGTGGTCGCGGCAATCGCTTCAATCAAGGCGAAGGGATTCCTAAGCAATATCTTCCGCTTGCTGGAGTGCCGCTGTTACGTCACTCGATCCTTACTTTTCTTAATCATCCGCAGATTTCCGATGTTCTTTGTGCGATTCATCCTGATGATGTTGCGCTCTACGAGGAAGCTGTTTCTGGACTCGATCTACTTAATCCAGTTTTTGGTGGTGAAACACGCCAAGCCTCAATTCGCCTTGGTTTAGAAGCATTACGCGATTACAATCCAAACAAGGTTTTGATCCATGACGGCGTACGCCCTTTTGTCTCTAAGCGCATCATCAATGGCATTTTGGAAAAGCTCGAAACTCATCCAGCCGTAATCCCGGCAGTCGCGGTTGAAGACACGTTGAAAAAAACTTCTGACGGAAAAATCGAGTGGACTTTAGAGCGCGAAAATCTGTGGCGCGCCCAGACGCCGCAAGGCTTTCTTTATCAAGATATCCTAAATTCGCATGTCGCTTTTAAAGATCTCCACTTCACTGATGATGCGGCGCTAAACGAATATGCCGGCATTCCGGTAGCCATTGTTCCTGGCTCGCAAAACAATTTTAAAATCACTACCGAGGAGGATTTTGAACGCGCCAAAAGTGTGGTGGCGATGCTGATTCCAAACACGCGCGAGGAAAATCGCTGTGGCACAGGATTTGATGTGCATGGCTTTCGCGAGCGCTTCGCCGGCGAGAGTGGCACCATCCGGATTTGTGGTGTTGACATCGAATTCAGCAAAAAAATCGAAGCGCATTCCGATGGCGATGTTGGCATCCACGCCGCAATCGACGCAATTCTAGGAGCGATTGGCGAAGGCGACATCGGTGAACATTTTCCGCCAACAGACCTGAGGTGGAAGAATGCTGACTCGCGTGACATGCTTAAAACCATTAATCGTCTCCTGAAAAAAAAAGGCGGCACCATCCTAAATCTTGACATCACCTTGCTCTGCGAAAAACCCAAAATTTCCAAATTCAGAAACCAGATGAAGAAAGTGTTGGCCGAAACTCTCGGCATCTCAACAACGCGCGTGAATGTGAAGGCAACGACGACTGAAAGATTGGGATTTTTAGGACGCGAAGAAGGCATCGCTGCACAGGCAGTGGTGTCAGTTCTAGTCGTAAGCGACAAGGAAGGGTAAGGCCCCTTTTGTAGCGAAACCAATTAAATCAATGGTCTAGACCAAAAGGGACCTAACCCCTTGTTTTGTTTTATGAAAAAATTTGGAAATCTTTTTGCGCTTATTCCACTCTTTCGTCCTTACCGACGCGAGGTGTTGTTTGCCTTGCTCGCTTTGCTCGTCACAGCACTAATGGTTTTGTTTTTTGGTAAGGCGCTGAAATACCTCATCGATCTGGGATTTTCCAAACAAGACCAGTTTTCGCTTAATCTTGTTTTGGCGATTTTTGTTATCGCGATTTTGGTAATGGCGGTTGCTGGATATTACCGATCTTCCCTCATCAACTCCGCTGCCGAGAAGGTCATCGCCGACCTACGCAAACGCGTTTACAACCATATCATCCACGTCTCCGCCGAGTTTTTTGAGATTACCAAAACCGGCGAAGTCATTTCACGTCTCACCGTCGACGCGATTGTGTTGTACAACATTCTGAGCAACACCATCTCCTTCTTGCTGCGCAACTCTTTGCTTTTTGTCGGGGGGATTTTTTTTCTCTTCCTAACCAGCCCGAAACTTAGCCTCATCTCCCTCTTCCTAATCTTGTTTGCCATCTCGCCGATCATTCTTTTTGGCAAGAAAATCAAAAAACTTTCGCAGGAATCGCAATCTGCCCTCGCCTCTGTCGGCGCTCACATCGAAGAGACGATGAATGGCGTAAAGACAATTCAGGCCTATCTCTGCGAGAAAAAGGAAGCACGAAATTTTTTTCATATTGTTGATGAGGCACTGAAAATTTCGCTCACCAAAATCCACGCAAAATCCTTGATGATCGCGATGGTCATCACCCTCGCTTTCAGCTCAGTAGCATGTGTGCTTTGGGTTGGTGGGCATTATGTACTCGCTGGCAAAATGACTTCTGGCGATCTTTCTTCATTCATTTTTTACGCCATCATCATGGCAACTTCTCTCGTTTCTTTAAGCCAAGTTGCGGGACAGTTACAAAATGCTTCCGCTGCTTCTGCAAGAATTTTTGAGCTGCTAGAAATTCAGTCTCCGGTCAAAGAAATCAGGAATCCACAGCCATTTTCTGTCAACAAAAAAATCACCGTAAGATTCCACGACGTAAATTTCTCTTACCCCAGCCGCCGCGAAATTCTGCTGCTTAAAAATTTTAATCTTACGATCACCCCCGGCGAAAAAATCGCCATCGTCGGCGAAAGTGGATCAGGTAAGAGCACGATACTGCAACTACTGCTACGCTTCTACGACGTCGATTCTGGAATGATTAGTCTAGGTGATCGTGACATCAAATCTATTGCGCTCGCAGATCTACGACAGAATTTTTCTTACATCTCGCAGGATTGTTTCATCTTCTCTGACACAATTTTTAAAAACATCGCTTATGCTGATAAAGCTACTACTGAGGAGGGGGTAGAGCAGATCATCAACAACAATCCGGCGCTGAGTTTCATCAACCAACTTCCACAAAAACTGCACACATTCGTCGGCGAAAAAGGCATCAAACTTTCTGGTGGCGAACGTCAACGCATCGCCTTCGCCCGCGCTCTAATCAAGGATTCGCCGATCTTGCTTTTGGATGAAGCAACCGCAGCACTCGACAATCAAAATGAGGAATCAATCAACAAAACTATTCTGGATTTAGCCCACGACAAAACCGTCATCACCATCGCCCACCGACTTTCTTCGATCATCAACTCTGACCACATCATTTTTTTGAGTAACGGTGAGATCGCCGAAATGGGCACGCATCAAGAGCTCTTAGCGGCTGACAGGCTTTACAAAAAAATGTATGAGGAGAAGCTATACTCATCTCGAAATTCCCAAAAATTTCCAAATCAATGACCTCTGAAACTAAAAATCTCACCATCAATTTTGGCCCGCAACATCCCGCTGCGCACGGTGTTTTGCGCCTTGTTCTAGAGATGGATGGCGAGGTGATTACGCGTGCCGATCCACATATTGGCTTGCTGCATCGCGGCACGGAAAAACTCATCGAACATAAAACTTATCTACAAGCTGTGCCTTACTTCGACCGCTTGGATTATGTCTCGCCGATGTGCCAAGAGCATGCTTACGCTCTCGCCGTCGAAAAACTTTTGGGCTGTGAAATTCCGCTGCGCGCACAGTTCATCCGCGTTTTATTTTCAGAGATCACTCGCATATTAAACCACATCATGGCCGTGACCACACAGGCACTTGATGTCGGCGCGATGACACCGCTTTTGTGGATGTTCGAACAACGCGAAAAAATGATGGGTTTTTACGAAAAAGTTTCGGGATCGCGCATGCACGCCGCTTACATCCGTCCTGGTGGAGTGCATCAAGATTTACCCGACGGATTACTTACAGAAATTGCCGCTTTCGTGCAGGAATATCCAAAATGGATCGACGAGATGGAGTCGCTACTAACCGACAACCGCATCTTCAAGCAGCGCATGGTTGAGATCGGCATCGTCAGCAAAGAACAGGCACTAGATTGGGGATTTTCTGGCCCGATGATTCGCGGCTCGGGAATCGCTTGGGACCTACGTAAATCACAGCCTTACGAGGTTTACTCGCAGTTAGATTTTGATGTTCCTGTTGGAAAAAATGGCGACTCATATGATCGCTACCTCATCCGCGTCCAGGAAATGCGTGAGTCGGTAAAGTTGATCAAGCAATGCATCGAAAAAATGCCGAGTGGTGCGGTGGTGGTTGATGATCCAAAAATCGCTCCACCGAAAAGAGAGCAAGCAAAACACGATATGGAATCGCTCATCAATCACTTCAAACTTTACACTGAGGGCTACCACGTCCCGACCGGTGAAGCATATGGCTGCGTTGAAGCGCCAAAGGGTGAGTTTGGAGTTTATGTCATTTCTGATGGATCAAACAAACCGCATCGCTGCCGCGTTCGTGCGCCTGGCTTTGCCCATCTGCAAGGTTTGGAGTTCATGGTAAAAGGCCATCTTCTTGCTGACGTGGTAACAGTGATCTCAACACAGGACATCGTATTTGGTGAAGTTGACAGGTAGTTTTTGATTCTTACCTTGCGCCGCCTTTTTAAAACCCTGACTTTTGCTTTGAAATTTTTACCGTTTTCGTTTGCTGCGGTACATACGTATGTTTAATACGCTTACATTCCTAGCAGCCGAAAACGGTAAAAATTTCTGCGCAAAAGCGGGTTTTGGTAATCTGCATAAATCTGCTGAAAAATGAAAATCTTTAACTCCCTGAAATCCGCCAAAAAGAGAGACAAAAACTGTAAAGTTGTTCGTCGCAAAGGTCGTCTTTACGTGATTAACAAGACCAATCCTCGCTTCAAAGCTCGTCAGGGATAAATGCTTGTCGGCTTTTGAGCGCTGGCGTCGTTGGAAAATTTTTTTACTCGGTTATGTATGTCTGGATACGCGCCCTCGTAAAAAAATTTTCTTTCTAGCCATCATCTCAAAATCCTTAGAGTATCAGCAACAAATCAATTCTAAGATGTCACGGTGCAAAAGATTCGAATCGGCACTCGCACTAGTAAATTAGCACTCTCACAAGTTGCAGAAACTCACCTTCTACTCGCTGACCACTTCCCTAATCTCCAAATCGAAATCATTCCGATCACTACCTCCGGCGATAAAATTCAGGATCGCAACTTAGCTGAAATCGGTGGTAAGGGACTCTTTATTAAGGAGCTCGAAGAGGCGCTGCTGCAGAACAAAATCGATTTAGCCATTCACTCCGCCAAAGATGTTCCACCCGCAATCCATTCTGAAACTGAGCTTGCCGCCTTCACTAAACGTCTTGATTCGCGCGATTGCTTCATCTCTAAAAATTTTAATTCACTTGAGGATTTGCCGAATGGCGCAGTGGTTGGTACCTCATCCCCACGCCGTCGTGCTATGTTACTGCGCTTACGTCCCGATCTGCAAATCATTAACTTCCGCGGTAATGTCGACACGCGTTTGCGTAAAATCGATGAGGAGTTTGTGCAGGCTTCAATCCTTGCCGTATGTGGCTTGGCGAGGCTAGACAAAGAAAGGAAAATTAAAAAAATCTTTGAAAAAGATGTGATGCTGCCAGCGGTAGGGCAAGGAGCCCTGGCTCTGCAGGCAAGAAAAGGTGACGGCGATCTGTTGGAGCTACTGACAAAAACTAACGACCTCACAACTCAAATCGAAATCAAGTGTGAGCGTGCTTTCTTGCGCGAATTGGGGGGC
>VGDN01000078.1 GCA_016869695.1 Alphaproteobacteria bacterium | reverse complement strand
GAAATCAGGTCGCGCGAACAGATTATTTTTTGTGGCAAAGAGGTGATCACAGAAGTTTTTAAGCAGTTAAAGAGCTCGGCAAAATTCAAAAATTCCAAACTAGATCTGCAGATTTTGGCGAAGGATGGAGATGTCGTTGCGTCAGGAAAATCAATAGCTCGTGGTGTTGGTGATGCGAGGTTAATCTTTGCAGCGGAAAGAGTGATTTTGAATTTGGTTCAGCATTTAAGCGGTGTGGCGACGCTTACCAACAAGTTCATTAAAAAGTTAAACAACAAAAAAATCACGATTCTAGATACGCGTAAAACCTTGCCTGGACTGCGCGATCCCGCGAAATATGCGGTAAAAGTTGGTGGTGGAAAAAATCATCGTCGCGATTTGTCCGCGATGATTTTGATTAAGGATAATCACATCGCTGCCGCTGGTTCTGTGAGTGCGGTGCTTCTCGCGGCAAAAAAAGCCAAAGGAAAAAAGGTCGAGATTGAATGTGATACGTTGCAGCAAGTCGTGGAAGCAGCGGAATCAAAGCCGGATGTGATCATGCTCGATAATATGAGTGTAGCACAAATCAGAAAGTCGGTGGAGCTGATCCGGAAAGTAAGCAAAAAAATTCAGATAGAAATCTCGGGTGGAGTAAGGCTGAGTAACATCAAAAAATTTTCTAAACTCGATGTGGATTACATTTCCATCGGTGCGCTTACTCACTGCGCGCCAGCGGTGGATATTGGGCTCGATAGTAAGTAGTCGGGAATGACAAGGGGAGTGAGTCCTTAAGTGCGATTGGGATTAGTAAGAATTGTGTCTAGCCAAGCCAATCCGTAGCGGCTTAGTAGCGTTTACAACCACCTCTTTCTCTTAAAAATTGCCAGTGGAATCACCGACGAGATCAGCATTAGTAGTAGTGCGATGGGGTAACCGATTCGCCAGGCCAGCTCAGGCATTATCTGGAAATTCATACCATAAATGCTGGCAATCAAAGTTGGCGGCATGAAGACAAGTGAGACGACGGTGAATGTTTTGATCACTTTATTTTGTTCAACATTGAGTAAGCCAAGGAAGCTGTTTTGCAGATATTCCAAGCGCGTGAAGTTAAAATTCGCATGCTCAATCAGCGAGTTGATATCCTTAATGATGATGCGCAAACGGTTGTGATTTTCGAGCATCAGATCTTCGTTGCGATGTAGAGATGAAAGCACGCGTTGCTTGTCGAAAAGTGCCTCGCGTAGCGACATGGTTAGCTCCTGACATTCATTGATTTTCAGCAGCATTTTTTCGTCGAGATTTTTGTCGTAAGTTACTTTGCGACTGATCTCGGCGACATATTTGGAAACCGATTCCATGAGGTCGGCGTCAAAGTCAGTGCGCGATTCGAGGATGGCGATGAAGATTTTGGTCGGGTTCACGAAAACCAGCGGAAACTGTTTTATCTTTTTGACCACTTCCGAAATCACGCGGCTGTCGAAATAGCGCAGGGTGAAGAGGGTTTTTTCGGAGAGGATGAAGGACATTTCCTGCTCCTCTAACTTGCCGGAATGCGGCACGATATTCACGAAAGTTGAGTTGATTTTGATGACGCCGGAATTTTCTAAGTAACGTGATGAAGTCTCGATTTCTTCTTGCTGCTGACGAGTTGGAAAGCTTATGCCGTAAAATTCCTCAACTTCACGAATCTGTGCCGGTGTTGGATCTTGTAGATCAATCCAGGAAATTTTCTGCTTAAGATCATCAAAATTTTCGATCTCGCTAAGTGAGTTGACCTTAAGTTGGAGATAGGAGGGGAGTTGGAAGAGGCGGATCATAAGGTTAGGGTAAGTGGTAAGTGGTAAGTGGTAAGTGGCGATTTCTTACCACTTACCACTAACCACTAACCACTAAAATGTCGTTCCAAAGCTAAAGCGGAAAGTCTGGGTTTGGTCGTAAATTTCTTTGCGGGCGATCCTGGCGAAATCAAGGCGGATTGGGCCAAGTGGGGAGGACCAGGCGATGCTGAAACCGTAGGAAGAGCGGATTGAGCCTGAGTCGGAAATATTAGTGCCAGCACGCGTTTGCTGGTCAACACCTTTTACCGTACCATTGTCGGAGAAGAACACACCATTGATGCCGAGCTCGCGTGGCAAGCCGAGTGGGAACATGAATTCGGCGGTGCCGACGTAATAAATTTTACCACCAATCACACTGCCGCCAACTGCTCTACCACTGCTGTCCTGTGTACGTGGGCCGAGACCGGCATATTGGAAACCGCGAAAATTATTGCCGCCCAAGAAGAAGCCGTAGTTGCTGCGTACCGCTTGTCCGCCAAGCCCTTCAATCACGCCGCCGCGCGCCATGAATTTTAGCACAAAATCCTTGCTGGTGGTTGGCAGGTAATAACCGGCCGAGCCCTCATGTTTAAGCATGTTGATGTTGCCGCCGATGCCGGAATAATCCTGCGAGAGTGAGACGTAGTAGCCATCGCGCGGGTTTATTTTGTTGTCGCGCTTGTCGTAAAAAATGGACTGACCGATGCCGGAAGTGACGTAACTTCCTTGCAACATTTGAATGCTGATTGAGGCGCCGGGTGAGATGTTGTTGATGATTTGTTCGGAGTAAGAATAGCGCAGTTGGTGAGAGAGAAATTCGGTGAGCGAATAATCGCCACGCAGTGTTAGGCCTGATGATTGCTGGTCGTAGATCAATGAGTTGCGCTTGCTGAAATCATATTTGAACAAATCAATACCGGCATCGAGGGGCAGATTCATGAAATATGGTTTGGTGTAGTTGACGTCGGCGGTAAGGCTGGCGAAGGATTTTTGAATGTTGAAGCCAAGCTCCTGACCAGTTCCAAACATGTTTCGCTCTTTGATTCCGGTGCTCAGCGTCAAGCGATTCACCGTTGAATAACCCACGCCCAGATTAAGTTCGCCGGTTTTTTTCTCCTTTACCTCGATCTCTAGATCCATCTTGTCCGTCTCGCCAATTCTTTTGTTTCTGAATTCAACCTTCTCGAAGAAGCCAAGATTTTCTAAGCGCTGTTTGCTACGATTGATTTTGGTGACGTTGTAAGGATCGCCTTCGCGGAAGCGCAGCTCACGGCGGATGACGGAATCCATGGTGTGTGTGTTGCCAAAGATGCGGATTTGGTTGATATAAATGCGCGGCGTCTCGCTGATCACGAAATCGATATCGATGATTTTTGTCTCACGATTGCGCTTAAGAATTGGCTCTATGTGAGCAAAAGCGTAAGATTTTTCCGACATCAGCTCGACCATTTTGTCGATAGTTTTTTCAACCAAATCCGAGTTGTAGATCTTGCCTTCTTTGAGCAGGATTTCCTTGTTTAGAATCGAGGCGTCAAACTTCTCTATATGGTTGAGAATATTGGTCTCGCCTACTTTGTATTGCACTCCTTCTTCGAGCAAAAACGTTACGAAGAATTCGGTTTTTTGTGGCATGATTTGGGCAGTAGCGGAGATGGTGGTGAAGTCGGCGTAACCATTAGATCCGTAAAAACGGCGCAGTTTTTCCTTGTCGAATTCGATGCGGTCGGAGTCGTAGGAATCAGAAGAGGAGAGGAACTTCCACCACTTTGATTCTTTGGTGGAGATCTCATCAATCAGTTCGCGATCGGAGAAGGCCTGGTTTCCCACAAAATAAACTTTGCCGATTTTTGCTTTTGGCCCCTCGGCAATATCGAAGATGAGCTCAACGCGATTTTGATCTTTTTGGATAATTTTTGGATCGATTTTGGTCAGGAAGCGCCCACTCTTGAGATAGATTTCGCCTAGGCGCTTGAGATCATTCTGCAGTTTTGATTTCGTGAAAACCGTACGCTTTTTGGAGGTGATTTCTGCTTGTAGCGCTTCGGTCTCAATCTTCTTGTTACCAATGAATTTTATGTCGGAGATCAGAGGATTTTCCTTTATCTCAACGATGATTTTTCCGCCATCTTCGTAAATTCTTGCCTCAAGAAACAGGTCGGATTCGTAGAGTTTTTTTAGTGAAACTCGTCGAGACAGTTCGGTATTTTTTTTCAGCCCGCCAACATCTAGTAGCGACAAAATAGTCCCTTCATCCACCCGTTCATTTCCTTGAACTACAAGTATTTTTTCTGCAGCAAAAACTTCCGACACCAAAAAAAACGCAGCAAAAAACAGCAGTAATTTTGTGCGCTTTTCTAACATGTTTTAAGTGCTGATTTATTGGGACGAGTCGACCGTAAAATCAAAAATCTAAAATCTAAAATCTAAAATCCTGCCCGGGTTGACTTTCCAAAAAAAAATAGAACCCTGTACAAGCTTTCTCGTGATGTAGCCCTGCAGCTGTAGGTTAATTAATCGGTTATGTTACGACTCATCATCCTCTCATTTCTTTTTACAACTAACGTTTTTGCTTTTGATTTCTTCACTCCGAAAGCGCGTACCCATATTCACGTCGTAGGCTCTTCTACTGTTTATCCCTTTACTTCTGTTATTGCCGAAACTTTTGGACGCGATACCGAATTTCGTACGCCAATCATTGAGTCAACCGGAACGGGTGGCGGCTTCAAACTTTTTTGTAGCGGAGTTGGTTACGAATTTCCTGATTTTTCCAACGCTTCGCGCCTTGTAGAGCCAAGCGAGATCGCCAAATGCGCAGAGCATGGCGTAAAAGAAATCGTCGAAATCAAAATCGGTTATGACGGCATCGTGCTTGCCAACTCAGTGGCTGGCAAAAAATTCAGCCTGACTAAAGAGCAAATCTTCCTTGCTCTGCGCGACGGCAGCGCCTATCAGAAGTGGAGTGAAATCGATCCGTTACTACCAAACACAAAAATCATAATCTACGGCCCACCTACAAGCTCGGGCACGCGCGATGCTTTTGTCGAGTTAGTAATGGAAGAGCCTTGCAAAAAATTAACTAAGCTTTCGAAGAAAAAATGTGGCGTTATCAGAAGTGACGGACACTTCATTGAAGCGGGCGAGAACGACAATTTAATCGTCCAAAAACTAAAAAACGATCCGGACGCTTTAGGGATTTTTGGCTTCAGTTTCTTGGAAGAAAATCACGGTACGATCAAGGCGGCTGACATTAATCATGTGGTGCCGAGCTTTGATTCCATTGTCTCTGGACGCTATAAAGTTTCTCGTCCGCTTTTCATCTACTTCAAAAAAGAGCATCTAAATCTGATTCCGGGCATGCGAGAATTTGTGCAGGAAATCATTAGCAAAAATACCATCGGCAAGGATGGCTATCTTTTGCAAAAGGGACTCATTCCGTTAACCGATTTGGAAATCAAAAAGGCGCGGGATGGGGTGGTTAGTGCTTTGAAATAGGTGCTCGCCAGTGTTGGGGTCTTCGCTTAGCTAGGCTTTTTTAAGCCTAGCTTTGTGATGAGCTTCTTGTCTCAAAATGCATTGAGATATTTCGCTTCGATCGTCGAAGTAGAAATAGATCCTGCATTTTTAACTACTAAACATCGGAGGAACTAATGGTATTCATTCCATTGGCCGTACTCTTAACGTTGTC
>VGDN01000077.1 GCA_016869695.1 Alphaproteobacteria bacterium | reverse complement strand
TCGATTATACCAAGAAGCCAGATCTAAGTAAGTGGCTCGCCATCAAGAACGCCATCGAGCATCCAAAGACTGAGGTCAATATCGCCATTGTCGGAAAATACACAGACTACCGCGACTCTTACAAATCCTTGCTAGAAGCTATTGATCATGCCGCATTTTCAATGCAGATCAAAGCAAAAATCACCTGGGTTAATGCACGTAAGGGCAAAAATGATTTACCAAAAAACATCGATGCGATCCTTGTCCCGGGCGGATTTGGCGAAGATGGGGTCGAAGGCAAAATCGAGATGATCAAACAAGCACGCCTGCAAAACATACCTTGCCTTGGCATTTGCTATGGCATGCAGATGGCAGTGATTGAATATGCTCGCAACGTAGTCGGCATTAACGACGCCACCTCTTCCGAATTTTCTAAAACAGGAACTTTCGTGATTTGCACAATGGAGGAATGGTTGGATCAAACTGGCAAAGGCACCAAAAAAGCTGGAAAGGATTTGGGCGGCACAATGCGTCTCGGCGCTTACCCATGCGTGATTGAATCCGGCTCAGTGGCAGAAAAAATTTACGGCAAAAATAAAATATCTGAGCGCCATCGCCATCGCTACGAAGTAAATATCAACTACAAATCACAACTCGAAAAAGTCGGATTAAAATTTTCCGGCATGTCACCAGATGGCAATCTGCCCGAGATCGTCGAACTTCCTAATCATCCATTTTTTATCGGGGTACAGTTTCATCCTGAACTAAAGTCCAAACCTTTTGCTGCCCATCCGCTGTTCGTAGCATTCGTGAAAGCGGCCTTAAAGAATGCGTAGATTTTTCTGCTTAATCACCTTCCTCAGCCTCTTCTCCTGTGGCTTCCAAGTGATTTATCGCGACGAAGAAAATAATTTTTCTTACGCTGAAGACCTCGCTGCCATCCGCATCAAAAAAGATCGCGATCATCTAAGTCAGGAACTCAAAAACAATCTCTACGACCTACTAAATCCTGACTACATCAAGACCGAACCCAAATATTTTTTGATCATTCGTGCCGAAAAAACGGTTGGCTCAACCTTCACCACCCAAACTGGTGCCTCTGGTCGTAACCGCATCACCATCAATGTTAGCTACGAGTTAAAAAACTTAGACAGCGCCGAGATCATCAGCAAAGGCACCACCTCAGTAAATGATAGCTATGACGTTAGCACCAACCGCTACGGAACTTACGTGGCCGACGACACCGTACAACTCAACCTCACCAAAATTGCTGCACAAAATCTGCGTAACCTACTGGTAAACGACTTCATCGAGATCAAAAAGAAATGTGAAGGAAAGGTAAAAACTGAAGAAGATTTTATCTGTCCATTAACCCAGAAAACAGTGCCAGACCATCATCCGACCCAGCATTAACATCAATCGCCCGTTCTGGATGCGGCATCATCCCTAAAACATTTTTCTGTTCGTTAAAAATTCCAGCAATGCTGAGTAGCGAGCCATTGGCATTGGCGGCGTCCGATAGATTTCCATTTTCATCAACGTAGCGGAAGGCAATCAAATCCTGATCTTCCAGTTTTTTTAGCGTTGCTGCATCGGCAAAATAATTCCCATCCATGTGAGCCATGGGGACGCGGATGATTTGATGTTTTTTATATCCGCGAGTAAAGGCGGAGCCGGTGTTTTCCACGCGTAAATTCATGGCACGACAAATGAACTTCATCTTGGCATTACGCGTGAGAACACCAGGCAGTAAGCCTGATTCGGTTAAGATTTGAAAGCCGTTACAAATGCCGAGCACCTTCACCCCTTTTGCCGCAAGCCTCTTCACTTCTTGCATCACCGGCGAAATCGCCGCCATCGCACCTGAGCGCAAATAATCTCCGTAAGAAAAACCTCCGGGAATAACGATTAGGTCGAGATCATCATCAAGCTTCGTTTCTTGGTGCCAGATTTTTTGTATCTTCGCGCCGATTTTTTGCAGAGCATCAACCGCATCACGATCACAGTTGGAGCCCGGAAAAGTGATTACTGCTGATTTCATTGGATTACCTCATACTCGTAATCCTCGATGATTTTATTCACGAGCAGCTTGTCGCAAATTTCATCGACAATCTTTTTGATTTTTGCCGGATCGCTCTCGGCGATTTCCATCTCTACAACCTTTCCCTGTCTGACTTGGGAGATCTGCGGAAAGCCAAGATTTTTTTGTAAAACACTTTCAATCGCCTTGCCCTGCGTATCGAGGACGGCTTTTTTGAGAGAGATGAGAATTCGAAGTTTCATGATTCAATTTTTAATCTTCTCGCCACTTCCCTGTAAGCCTCAACAAGTCCGCCAAGATCTCTTCTGAAGCGATCCTTGTCGAGTTTGTCGGAAGTGGAAATATCCCATAGTCTACAACTATCCGGACTTATCTCGTCAGCGAGGAGAATTTTTCCTTGCGCATCAAAGCCAAATTCGATTTTGAAATCAACCAAACTGATTCCGATTTCGATAAAGATTTTACTAAGCAATTCATTGATGCGAAGTGCATGATTCTTGATCAAAGCAAGCTGCTCTTTTGTCACCACGCGCAAGACATTCACCGCATGATCATCATTAATCAGCGGATCACCGAGTGCGTCATCCTTAAAGCAAATCTCAAAAACTGGCTCAGTTAGCTTAACACCTTCTTCAATACCAAGTCGCTTAGCCATTGATCCGGCAGCGATATTTCTGATGATCACTTCCAGCGGAATAATCTTAACTTTTTTGATCAACTGCTCACGTTCATTTAAGCGTTTCACAAAGTGAGTTGGGATGCCGGCCTTTGTCATCATGAGCATAATATGCTCAGAAATGATGTTATTCAAAACCCCCTTCCCCTCAATCACGGCCTTCTTCTGCGCATTAAACGCCGTCGCGTCATCCTTAAAAAATTGGATGAGCAAACTCTCGTCGGAAGTTGTGAAGAGCTGCTTGGCTTTGCCTTCATAGATTTTTTGTAGTTTTGTCATTTGATATGTTCTTTATCTTTGGTCACGATTGCTGAGGTAGTAGCCAAAGCACTGGATGGATGTGTGGTTGGGATTTGAGTTAATAGTTGTACAAAAAACTCCTTACCTTTTTTGATTGCGACACCAGTACCTCCGGATGGCGGAATGAATAAGCCGGGTACGGTTTCTACTCCAGCTGCATCAACTAATCTCACTAGCATTGAGTGACTTTGATCAACCGCAGTAGCGCGATAACTACCAGCGCTGTAGTAACACCGTCCATCTCTTTCTTCACAGGAAGCCGCAAATTTTCCCGCAAAATCTACACCAAACCACCTTTTCACATCTTCGTCACTCACCTCCACCGGCTCTTCTTTAAGTATCAAATAACCTTTACTCAGCATTGATTGAAATAGTGGCGCCGCATTTTTGCGAATGTCGGTGTCGTAACCACGCGCGCTAATCACAGCACTGTAGGTATGCTCGATTCCATCTCTATCTCGAATCACCACGGCATCTCTTTCTTCGTCGTAACGCGAATCAGCCTCAACCACGCGACACTCAAGCAGTCCAGCCTTATGCAAGGCTAACAACTCCTTGGCAGTTTGAATCGGCATGCCGTTATGCATGGCATCACGGATTCTGTGCAAACGCTCGAGATAAAAGGCTGACTCTTCGGGAGTCAGTAAAGGCAACAAAGTAAGATCATCATTTTGTCCGTAGACCGTTTTCCAAATCAAATATCCTTCCTTACTGTCCCCAGCCTTAGCCAGAGCCAGTTGATCGTGTAACTGCTCAATCGGATTCTTGCTAAAAAACTTCTCATTCAACTCCGCTAAGATTGGGCGATAATCAACTCCATCAAGTCCATCAAGCTTTAGTTTGAAACGAGATTGGATGGTTTTGAGTTGCTCAAGCACGCTAGAGTGGCCTCGCTCCATACAATCAAAAACAACATCCTCAATACTCTTATCATCCACAACATCACCTCCAGCCTGCTGTATGATTAGCTTGGTAAAACTTCTCGCCTGTGCGACATATTCCTCCTGACCATCAAAGCGGTAAGCATTTTCTAACGCCAAAGAGTTGAGCAACATCCACTGCCACAAGCGAATCTTGCCGCCTTGCTCAGAAGCAATCTCATCCAACATTGATTGTTTAATCTCAGTATTTTTTGGCCTCTGCCATCCCGCTTTTCCTTTCACCGCCTGCATCACACCACTACGCGAAACCAAATCGACCTTGATTCTGTAGTCAGCAAGTGGGTTTGGAATAAATCTTTCGCCGTCATCATCTTGCTCAAAGGCACCAGTGTTAAAGATTGTCTTAACCGCATCAATCGCGCTCAAGCTCTGGCCCTGAACCGCGATCCGAATCTCTTTACTTGGATTACCTTTCTTAACCTCAGCGCGAATAATCGCATTTAAGTCACGCTTGAGATCAGCAATCGGCCACACTTCCGGAATGTGACGCAGCCGCGGATGAGCATCGCGCACCCGCCATTTGCCGGTGGCGAGGATAACATTGTCGAACTTCGCAACATCAACAACATCCTCAACATCCTCTCCTTTTGTTTCATATTCGAGCTGAATACCTCCGGCTCCCTTTGTCAGATCGGTGACTTCTGTCAGCGAATGTTCCTTAACCTCAACACCACAAGCCCTTATTCTAGCTAGCGCCTTCCCAAACAAGTCGATGTTTCTCTCACCCATCAAGATTCGCGGATTGTAAGCATCATCCTCAAGCCTGAGATTACGCCTTTCCAGGCCGTCCGCGATTCTGTCGTAATGCTCGCGAAGAGCTTTCTTTTCCCACTCCTCTTTGTCGTCAGTTGGTTTTTTTGAGAGACGCTTCTGCTCAAGCTCACGAGAAGTTTTGCGAATCTTATCTTCATGCGCTTTTAGATATTCTGTGAAACCACCAAACACATCCTTATTCCCAGCCGAGTTAACATTTAAGAGATGCTCTGGATCAGTGGTTCCTTCATCGTAAGGCAGACCGGCGCCAAGTCCGTGCTCTCCGTAGCTGTCAAAAATATCAATTGATTCGATGCCTAATGTACTGCCCGATTTTTTTGCTTCCTCGAGACTATCAGCCATTTGAGTAACGATGCCGAGTCCAAGCGGACCAGTGCCAACTAGAGCGATTTTTTTCATATTTTTTAATCCCACTTCGCCACCGGCGGCAGCGACATTAGAATCGCTTCCGTGTTGCCGTTGGTCATTAGCCCAAATCGCGTGCCGCGATCATAAAGAAGGTTGAATTCGGCATAAAATCCGCGCTTGCGCAGCTGGTGTTCGCGCTGCTCGGAAGTATGTTTTTTAAACATGTGGCGGCGAACAAGTTTCGGAAAAATATCCAAAAAAGCCAAGCCGACATCTTTGGTGAAAGCGAAGTCAGCAGCGAAGTCGCCGCTGTTTAAGTAATCGTAAAAAATTCCTCCGACACCGCGCGCAACGCCGCGATGCTTGATGAAAAAATATTCATCACACCAGTTTTTGAACTTGGCGTAATAATCAGGTGAAGCTTTATCACACGCGGCTTTGAAGGCTT
>VGDN01000076.1 GCA_016869695.1 Alphaproteobacteria bacterium | reverse complement strand
TACACATCTTGGCCGGTAAAAAAATGGGACCACTAATCTCTTCTGACAATAAACTTAGGTAACGCATATGCACGAAATGAACGAAGCAACTCGCATTATTCACGCTGGCCGCGATCCAAAAAAGCAGGGTTGGATGGTTAATCCGCCGATATATCAAAGTTCAACAATCGCCTTCCCGACATTGAAGGATTTGATATATGCGGAACGTGGCTATTCGAATAATGATTTGGTCGAACCATATGAGTTGAAATATGGTCGCTACGGTACGCAGACAAATTTCGCGCTCGAGCAAGCAATCGCTGAGATCGAAAATGGTTACAACACCTTTGTCACATCTTCCGGCGCGGCGGCGGTAAACACAGCGCTGATCGCTTTTTTAAAACAAGGTGACCACCTGCTTCTGGTGGATAATGTTTATTCGCCGACTCGTGCTTTTGCGGATAAGTTCCTAAAGAAACTTGGCATCGAAACAACTTACTACAACCCATTGATCGGCGAGGATATCAAGAAGTTGATCAAGAAAAACACCAAGGTGATCTTCATGGAAAGCCCAGGCTCGCTTAGCTTCGAGGTACAGGATGTGCCGGCGATTTGCAAAGTTGCGAAGAAGCATGGGGTGATCACGATCATGGATAACTCCTGGGCTAGTGGGATTTATTACAAGCCACTTGATCACGGCGTTGATGTGTCGGTGACTGCGCTCACCAAATATATCAACGGCCATTCCGATGTGATGATGGGTGCGATAACGGTGCAGGAAAAACATTTTCGTGCTATGTATGAAGCTTTTCGCTATATGGCTGTTAGTGCCGCGCCATTTTCTTCTTACATGGTTCAGCGTGGACTTCGCACAGTGAAGGTAAGGATGGATCATGCATTCAAGTCTGCGATTCAGCTTGCCTCTTGGCTTGAGCAACGTCACGAAGTTTCTAAAGTTCTTTATCCGGCCCTAGAATCAGATCCCGGTAACAAGCTGTGGAAGCGCGACTTTACTGGTGCAGCAGGGTTATTCACGATTATTCTAGATCGTAAATATTCCAATGAATCATTAGCACGCATGCTCGACAAGCTGCATTTTTACGTAATGGGTTATTCATGGGGAGGCTACGAGTCACTGATTCTTCCAATTGATGCCACTTCAATCCGCACCGCAACTAAGTGGTTTTACAGCGGTAAAACATGCCTACGCATCAATGTGGGTTTGGAAGATGTCGAAGATTTAAAAAGTGACCTGGAGGCGGGATTCAGGCGGCTGAGGAAATAGGTTCTATCTTTAAAAGATTGCTTTCAGCTTATCTGCCAAATCAGTTTTTTCCCAAGAAAATCCTCCGTCAGCTTCAGGAGTGCGGCCGAAATGGCCGTAAGCGGCAGTGCGTTTGTA
The DNA here is from genome assembly GCA_016869695.1 of Alphaproteobacteria bacterium. Classification (GTDB taxonomy): domain Bacteria; phylum Pseudomonadota; class Alphaproteobacteria; order Rickettsiales; family UBA1997; genus UBA2645. The sequence goes on along the minus strand of VGDN01000076.1, from coordinate 4,187 downwards.
GATTGGTTTATTGAGACCTAGATGAGTTCTGATGCCGCGCGGGCTGAGATCGACTAACTCATTGATTGTCTTCACCAAATCTTCGCCAGCAATTCCGGTTTTGTGATTATTGACATAAAGCGCGAGTGGCTTGGAGAGCCCGATTGCGTAGGCGATTTGGATGGTGCATCTTGTTGCCAGTCCGGCAGCAACAACGTTCTTCGCCAAGTAGCGTGCCATGTAAGCAGCGGAGCGATCGACCTTGGTTGGGTCTTTGCCAGAAAAAGCGCCACCACCGTGCGGAGCTGCGCCACCATAAGTGTCGACGATGATTTTACGACCAGTTAATCCCGCATCTCCATCCGGTCCGCCAATCACAAATTTGCCAGTTGGGTTCACCAAAAAATTTTCATCTTTGCACATCCAGCCCTTGGGCAAAGTGCTTTCGACATATGGTCTGATTAATTCCTTCACCTGTTCTTGCGTTACGCCTTCCTTATGCTGAATCGAAACCAACACAGTCTCAGCCCGGGTTGGCACACCATTTTCATACCACAGAGTCACTTGGCTTTTGGCATCAGAACCAAGCTCCGACAGCTTACCAGCCCTTCTTGCATTCATGATATTGTGTAGGATGCGGTGCGCGTAATAAATCGGTGCTGGCATTAAAACATCAGTCTCGTGGCAAGCATAACCAAACATGATTCCCTGATCACCAGCACCTTCATCTTTAGAGCCAGAAGCATCTACACCAATCGCGATGTCAGGAGATTGTTTGTGTAAGAGGTTGGTGATTTCAAGATTTTGAAAGTGGAAGCCAGGCTGCTCACCACAGATGTCCTTAACCGCTTTACGCACAAGCTGCTCAACCTCGTAGGCAGGAATTTCCGGCGCACGAATCTCGCCGCCAATCACAATACGATTGGTAGTTACGAATGTCTCGATAGCTAAGCGGGAGTAGGGATCACGACCTAGATAAGCATCAACTAAACTGTCAGAAATTTGGTCGCAGATTTTGTCGGGATGACCTTCTGAAACCGATTCAGAAGTGAAGAAAAAATTCTTTGGCATAAGGAACTCATGAAAAAAGATTTCGGAAGGCTTTCCAAAAAAAGAGGGGATGTGACTAAAATGATCTTAGATAACCAATGCGGATGGTTTCGTAATTTGCGTCAAGCAAGCCGAGTTTACCAGCATATCTTTGCCAAGAGAAGCGCAGAGCGCTACGGTCATTGATGAGGAACTGAAAGCCGGCGCCGTAAAATCCAACAGTCTCGTGAGTTTTGCTAAGTGTCGCAACATTGTTGGCATTAGAGTAAGTAAGCCTACTACGCATATCTGACACGCCAGCTTCGCCAAAAATCTCAAAAATATTTTCGGCGATCGGTGCATAAAACAGTGCCGAAATATTAGTGTGATCAATTTTAAACTTAGCTCTATCGCTTAGAGTACCAACATCTTTCAGGTTTGAGTTGATCAATGTGCTTTGTGCCCAGTTGATGTTAAATCCCAAATATCTGTGCACACGAAAATTGCCGCCGAGCGCGATGTTCGTTGGGATGCTGAGCTGATGAAACAATCCACCATCAACTCTAAAATCAGCATTAGTGCCGCCGTGAAAGACGCGCGGAGCGTTGTATTCTATGCTTAGAGACGGCTTAAAGAAAAATGAATCGAAGGCAGTTTGTTGCGGAACTTTAATCTCATAAATCGACGGAAGCGGTGTTTGTTTTGGGTGAGGAAATTTTTGGTAATCATTAACGTGATCATGCGCAAAGCTAGAGGCAGTAATGCATAAGAAGATGGTGATGAAGCTAAAAATTTTTTTCATAAGCCAGTTGTTGGGAGTAAAAATTTTCCTAAGTTTGCACGAATCCTAAATCTTAAATCCTAAATCCTAAATCATGTCCATGTCTCAAGAATTTAACTTCGATGTTGAGGTCGGAAAGATCCTCAACTTAATGATTAACTCCCTTTACACTAACAAAGATGTAGCCTTGCGCGAGTTGGTATCAAACGCATCAGATGCTTGCGATAAACTGCGTTATTTGGCGGCGCAAAATCCCGATCTAGCGAAGGATGAGTTGAAGATTTCGCTAACTACCAACAAGGAAAAAAAACTGCTAATCATCACCGACAACGGCATTGGGATGAATCGTGAAGATCTAATCTCAAACCTTGGTACGATTGCGCGCTCAGGCACGGAGAATTTCATAAAATCCCTTACTGGTGACAGGCAAAAAGATGTGCAACTAATCGGTCAATTTGGCGTTGGCTTTTATTCCAGCTTCATGATTGCAGACAAGGTGGAGGTGGTTTCGCGCAAGTTTGATTCAGCGGAAGGTTGGAAGTGGGAATCTAGCGGAAGTGGGAATTTCACCATTTCCCACTCAGAAGAAAATATTCCGCACGGCACAAAAATCACTTTGCATTTAAAGGATGACGCCACGGATTTCCTGGATCGCTTCCACATCAAACATGTTGTGCAGACCTACTCCGACCACATCAATTTTAAGATCGAATTCATTCCAGAAAATTTGGAAGCGGGGGCGAAGGTTGAGGTTTTAAACTCTGCTTCAGCCTTGTGGACAAAGGCTGCAAGCGAAATCACTGCTGAGCAATATCAAAATTTTTTCAAACATATTTCCCATATTCCGGGTGAGCCATGGCTGACCATTCACAATAAGGTCGAAGGTTTGGTGACTTACACCAATCTGCTCTTTGTGCCTACAACCAAGCCATTCGATCTCTTTCATCCCGACCGCAAAACTTCGGTAAAACTTTACGTAAAAAAAGTTTTTATCTCGGAGGAGTTGGGATTGGTACCGGCCTGCATGCGCTTCCTGCGTGGTCTCGTCGATTCGGATGATTTGCCGCTAAACATCAGTCGCGAAAATTTGCAGCACAGTTCGGTGCTCGACAAAATTAGAAAATCGGTGGTAAGTAAAGTGCTTTCGGAGTTGAAGAAGAAAGCCGCCGAGAGCGCTGAGGAGTATCTAAAATTCTGGGAAAATTTCGGTGCGGTGCTGAAAGAAGGTCTTTGTGAATCGTCAGAATTTCGCGAAAAGATTTTAGAAGTTTCTCGTTTTTATTCTTCGAGATCGCCGGAGAAATTAATTTCAATGGCAGAGTATTTAGACCGCGCCAAGCCTGGACAGGACAAGGTTTATTTCTTAACGGGAGAATCTGTCGAGAAGATAAAATCTTCGCCGCAACTCGAAGCATTTTTGGCGAAAGATGTCGAGGTTTTATTTTTGACTGACGCGGTTGATGAGTTTTGGGTGACGGTTGCTTTGCCTTACAAGGAGAAGGAGTTTTGCTCAATTAATCGTCACGACGTAGACATCTCAAACATTGAAAAAACCGAAGTAAAAGAAGAGGAAATTAAAGACGTAACGAGCAGCAATTTTGACGGTTTGTTGAAGTTCATAAAAGAATCTCTCGGCGACAAAATCAAAGACGCGCGCATCTCAAAAAAATTAACCGACTCACCGGTTTGCCTCGCTGTGGACGCGGGTTCAATGGATATTCGTCTGGAAAGATTTTTACTCGAACAAAAACAAATTCAGGCGGGAACGGTGAAGATTTTTGAGATCAATCCGAGCAATCGCATCATCAAAAATCTCAATGAAGATTACGCAAATGAATCAAAACAAAATGAAGCGAAAGACAAGGTTGCAACTTTGTTTGACTTGGCTTGCATCATCGAAGACGAACCAATCAAGGATGCGAAAGATTTTTCGCGGAGATTGCAAAGTTTAATCAATTAAAATTTTTTATGCGAATGGGGCCGGGTGCAGGATTTGATATGGGGAACGATCGAACGCTTGAAGCGCAAGAGAGACAGAGAAGAGAAGAGAAGAGAAAAATATTCGTTGGTACATTCTGTCAGGTGGTCTCGGAGCTGTTGGTGGAGTAGTTGTTTCGATTTTTGTTCCAAACACTATGCCATTTTTGGTGCTCGGAGGCGCGTTTGCTGGAGTCGTTTCTCGCAAAGCATGTACCACGTTATTTCCTGGGGAGGCGGTAGTTTACGCGGCAAATAACGACGAAGATGATGACGACACAACAGTTGATCTACCAGCAAGAGAAAATGTGCTGAATTTGGATTTGAATCAGGTTAATCGAGGTTATAACACGGCGCCGAATACTGATCGTTCAACAACAATGGTTGTGCCTACCGCTTCTAACCAGCTTGCCGGAAGAAA
>VGDN01000075.1 GCA_016869695.1 Alphaproteobacteria bacterium | reverse complement strand
AAAATCTGCTACTGATATTTCTGTGATATTTGGTGCGGTCGAGAAGACCAAGTCCCCCCTTGGGGGATTTAGGGGGAATAAAATCTGCTACTGATATTTCTGTGATATTTGGTGCGGTCGAGAAGATTTGAACTTCCACAGACTTTCGTCCACAACGACCTCAACGTTGCGCGTATACCAATTCCGCCACGACCGCACAGGAACAAAATCAAAAATCTAAAATCAAAAATCAAAATCCTTATCCCACCAAGGGTTTTAAACGATTCAACGCCACAACAAAGACTGCTAGATCGGGATTAGTTTGTGTACGAAGATCTAAGATGAAGTTGTCAAAGCGCTCAGCTAGGAAATCAGCATTCTTAACCCATTTCTCAACCGATTTCACCTCACAAAGTTTTTTGTCATCACAGTTGAACTCTAATACGCGTTTGGCGATACGCATTTGGTAAGAATAGATGTCCTCTAGAATCGTTTTACTCGCCAAGCGTTGCCAGTGACTATCAGTCGCGATGTTGGATATTTTGCTGCGTAACCATTTCAGAGAGAATCTGTTACCAACTGCAAAGTAAAGCTTGGCGATTGTTGTGAGATCAAACTTCGAAGATCCTGCGATCTCAGCGATGTCGAAAGCAGAAGCCACTGGATCCATCGCTGCAATGCGCGCAGCCAGTTTTACATCAGCATTATTCAAGCGATAACGCTCAATCTTGTACTCGAAAGATTCCTTTGATGCCTGTGCCAAAGTGCCTGGCAGACTTGCTTGCAGCTCATCGGCGATTTTTTGGAAACGCGCTACAACACTCGCAACATCACCCTTAACCTGATTACGCAGCAACCAAAGCACTGAACGCTCCAGCAGTTTATTCGCGCTTAAAAACATCTGCATTTGGATATGCGAAGCGATCTTTCCATCCAACTTTTCCACCTCTTCCCATACTTCGCGAATACGGAATGAATCGCATGCGATAATGAAATTACGCACCACATCAACCACGCCAAATCCACTGTCGTGGCAGATTTGATTGATAAAGCTAATGCCCATGCGGTTCACCACGAAGTTAGTGATTTGTGTCGCGATGATTTCGCGGCGTAGTTGATGGTTTAGTAAATCACTACGGAATTTCTCCTGCATTAGCTTTGGGAAGTAAATCAACAGCTCGTTCTCGAAATATTTGTCATTCAGTAGATCAGAGGTCAGGAGCTGGTTGTAGATGTCCATCTTGGCATAAGCGAGCATCACACAAAGCTCGGGACGAGTCATGCTGATCCTATCATTCTGCCTCTTGTCGATCTCTTTGCGCGAAGGAAGAAACTCAATTGCGCGATTCAGCAATCCTGATTTTTCCAAACGATCTATGAAGTAAGACTGCTCACCTAGGAGATTCATACCTTGTGAGCTAATAATGGAAATCGCCTGAGTTTGTAAGTGATTATCCGCAAGCACTAGCTGCCCAACCTCGTCAGTCATTGCTTCGAGTAGTTTATTCCTCTCGTCGAGACGTATATTCTTAATGCCCATCAAAGCGATTTTGATGTTCACCTCGTGATCTGAGCAATCCACACCAGCAGAGTTATCCATGGCGTCAGTATTGATGCGGCCAGCATTTAGCGCATATTCGATGCGCCCTTTTTGTGTGAAGCCGAGATTACCACCCTCACCTACCACCCTACAGCGCAGCTCATTGCCGTTGATACGAAGCGCATCATTAGCGCGATCACCAACATCCTGATGCGACTCTTCCGTAGCCTTCACATAAGTGCCAATACCACCATTCCACAGCAAATCCACCGGCGCTTTGAGGATCGCGCGCATGAGATCAGTTGGCGTTAGCTCATCGGCTTCGATCAGTAGTGCCGCTTTTACTTCCGGAGAGATTTTTATCGCTTTAGCGCTGCGCTCAAAGATGCCGCCGCCCGCAGAAATCTTGGATTGGTCATAATCCATCCAACTTGAACGCGCTAGGTTAAACATGCGCTGCCGCTCCACAAAAGATTCCGCTGCATTGGGATTAGGATCGAGGAAGATGTGTATATGATTGAAGGCCGCGACGAGCTTGATGTGTTTAGAGAGCAGCATGCCATTACCAAAAACATCGCCGGCCAAATCGCCGATGCCGGCACAGGTGAAGTCTTGCGACTGTGTGTCAATATTCATCTCGCGGAAGTGACGCATCACTGAAATCCATCCGCCCTTCGCAGTGATGCCCATCTTCTTGTGATCATAACCAGCTGAACCACCGGAGGCGAAAGCATCGCCCAGCCAGAAACCATATTTGGCAGAGATACTGTTGGCGATGTCAGAGAAGGTCGCTGTACCCTTGTCGGCAGCGACTACGAGATAAGGATCAGCTTCATCATAACGCACCACGTCATGCGGATGTTCAACTTTTCCATCCACAACATTATCAGTGAGATCGAGCAAGCCGCACAGGAAAGTTTTATAACACTCGATTCCCTCTTGCTGGATTTGGTCACGTGTGAAGCCAGTCAGATCACGCTTTAAAACGAATCCACCTTTTGAGCCAACCGGAACTATTACAGCATTTTTTGTCATCTGCGCCTTCATCAAACCTAGAATTTCGACGCGAAAATCTTCGTGACGATCTGACCAGCGAAGTCCGCCGCGCGCAACTTTCCCGCCACGTAAATGTACACCTTCAACTCGCGGAGAACATACAAAAATTTCAGCATGAGGAAGTGGCAAAGGCAGATTTGGAACTTTTTTGCAGTCGAGCTTGAAAGAGACATAGCCCTTGAAAGCTTGGTAATAGTTGGTGCGCAGCGTTGCCGTAATTACACCAAAAAATCTTCTGATTACCGCATCATCATTCACATCCTTAACTTGATTGAGTGCGTCTTTGATTTGCGCGGACAGGGAATCGATTTTTTTGTGATCTGATTTTGGATCAAACTTCTCTTCAAATAGCTTGACCAAAAGCCTCACAATCTCCGCATTCTTAACCAACACGTCAGCGATGTGCTGGTTGTTGTGACGGAAGCCGGTTTGGTAAAGATATTTTGCGTAAGCACGCAGCATGTAAATCTGTTTCCAGTTAAGACTAGCGGCAACAAGCAAACGATTCAGAAACCCAACCTGTGTCACACCTTGCCAAATTAGCGTTACCATCTCTTCAAAATTTTTCCTAATCTCCTCGGAAAATTCAGTACCATACTTGTTGAGGTTGAGGTGAAAATATTGAATCCAAACCTTCTTCTGCTCTTGCAGTTTAAGGGTGTAAGTGTGTTCTTGAATCACGTTAAAACCAAAACTCTCAAGCACCGGCATGATTTCAGAAAGGATGAGCTCTTTTTCCGGTGAGTAGATTTTTAATTCTGTGATGTCGGCAGGAAGGGATCCCGATGATTTATAGAGATTGAACAAAACTGAATTTTTTTCTAGGCAGCTTTCAACACGCGAAATATCTATCGCCGCACGATTTGGATCGAAGCGGTTTGAATAACTAACCGAAAAGGCATTTTCATATTTAGTGAGTAGAGAGACATATTTTTCTTTGCCAAATTTTTCCTTTATTGCCTCGATTAAATCATCGCTCCAGTTGCGCGTCATCTTAGTGATTTCTTGCTCCAACACACGCTCGTCAACTACCGGAATTTTATTTTCAGTACGGATGATAACGTGAAGTCTGCTTAGGTTCGAATCAGTAACCTGTACAAAGGAATCAGTAACTTCGCCATTATAAGCATTGGCTAAATATCCTTTAATCCTCTCGCGCAGCTCAGAATTAGTGCGGTCGCGCGGTGTAAACACCAAGCAGCTAACGAAACGACTAAACTTATCTTTGCGAGCAAAAAGCTTAACTTGTGAACGTCCACAAATTGCCACAATACCAGTCGCATTTTTGAGTAAATCCTGTTCACTGATTTGGAAAAGCTCATCACGCGGATAAGATTCTAGGGTAGAGATGAGATCCTTGTAGTTATGTCCACCCTTCGCATATCCAGAATCCTCAATAACTTTCGCTACCTTATTGCGCACAAGTGGGATTTGGTTAATGCTGCAATTGTAAGCGGATGAGGTAAAGAGACCGATAAAGCGATATTCGCCAACAACTTCGCCACTCACAGAAATTTTTTGGATACGAATTCTTTCAGCGTTGGTAATACGGTGTATGCGTGAGCGACAACGCGATTTAAGAACCTCGATTATGTAAGGATTTTTTACTGCATCACATACTTCCTCTGCCGATAAATGTACAACGAGCGGACGAAATTCTTGATGCGTTGAAGTGAACACTCCCAAACCTCCATCGACTTCTTCCAAAGAATATTTTCCCTTGTCAGCTTGCTTAAAATTAAATTCTTTCGCACCGAGGAAGATAAAATTTCCACCAATGATCCAAGAGATGAATTCTTTGATCTCCTTATCCTGAACCTGCTTCATCGCAGTCTCAGCAAGAGCCAGCATCGGTTTCCAATCGCGCACCATCAACGCAACATTGGCCAAAATTTTATGAATATTTTCTTCGAGATCTTTGAGTTCTGACTCCGCATGAATCTTTTCAAGATGCAACTGGATCACAGATTCCTGGTGTGAATTTTTTTCGGCAGAATCAGCAGAAATTTTTATCAGCTCACCATTTTCTTTACGCCCTACTGCATAAATCGGATGAATGATGTTCCTAACCTTCAGCCCCTGTTTGTCGAGATAGCCAACCGTTGAATCAATTAAAAATGGCATGTCGTCGCCGACGATGTCAATGAAGGTAAAGTGAGAATTTTGCGGATTAGAAACGCGAACCTTGGTCTCACCAATTTTCTTTATGGCAAAAAAATCAAAGCTAATTTTTGTCGCATTGAACAGATCTTCCGACAAATAATCATCGAAGTCTCCGGCCTTGCCGTCTGCATAAAAATTCTCAGCAAAAATAGTGAAATTCTTGTCGGCAACTTTTTTGTTTTGTGCACAAAAAATTACCTTCTCGATTAAGTTTTTCATTTTGAATTTGGATTGGAGTTCTTCGAAAGGTTGGTGAACAACTTATAAAATCTCCGAAATAAAAATAACAAAGAAACCTACACAAAACATCATGCTGGTCGCCGGTGTTGACGCCAATAAGGCCAACAAAAAAGCGGGGCTTCCGGTAGGAAACCCCGCCTTTACTTTTTAGATTTTTTACTTGTCCAAAAAACTACTTATTTCTTTTTAGCAGTTTTTTTTGCTGCTGATTTTTTTGCAGCAGGTTTCTTTTTAGCGACAGTTTTTTTTGCCGCTGGTTTTTTTGCAGCAGTTTTTTTCTTAGCAGTAGGCATGTTGTTTAAAATTTTTTGTTAAAATTTTTACCAATGAGAATGACAATTTCGAAGAGTGACATCAACAAAATTGCTAAACTCACCTGACTTACGACATCAGGCGGAGTAAGGATCGCAGCCATCACGAAGATGATCACAATCCAATATCTCCTCTTCCGTCGCAAACCATTGACCGACAAACAATCAAGTCTGATTAAAAAAAGCAACAAGATAGGAAACTGAAATGCGATACCAAATCCGAGTAACAAATTTTCAACAAAATTTAGGTACTCACTCAATCGTGTTTCGAGTTGAATTGAAAAATTTGATGAGTCTATGAAGCCTTGAGTTTCAAAGCTTGCGAAAAATTGCAGCGCTAGAGGAAGA
>VGDN01000074.1 GCA_016869695.1 Alphaproteobacteria bacterium | reverse complement strand
AAGAGTAGATCCTCTTACTCTTGATCTTGATAATGATGGGCGAGACGTGTTGGCGCAAGCCAAAAAATGCGTAGCATTTTTAACAAGCGAGCGGGCGAAGGCTATGCCTGAGCCCTGGCCAGAATTAGTAAATGTAAATAACTCTACCGCCTTCTTTGATCTCGATCTAAAACCAATATCCTCACTAACAGAAGCAGAAGATATTAAAACCAATCCCAACAACTCAAACTACAACCCCAATGCCACAATATATTCAGTAACCAACTCAGATGGTTCAATATCATATTATCTGGGAGATGGGAGCGAGCGACGGAGATTTATCTCCGGCAAAACGCATCGCGTTTTGGCAAATCATTTTTTGATAATTGGATTGTAGTCGGGATTATTTGGGCTGGTTTTAGGGCGCCTCTGAAAACGAATTTTTAGAGGTACCATGTACTGGTCCCAGATTTCCACAGAATTTCTGGCTTTGCCTGAATTGGATTGAGGTTGCTTAAGCGTTATTGGGATTAAATTTAAACAACCAATGGCACGAAGGTGAATCCACGGAACTCTTCCTGCTCAATTTTTCCGGCATTTTTTGTAACTTTAAAAAGCGAGTGGTTGATTGGTATCACCAAAATTCCATTATCCTCGAGCTGATCAACTAGGCCTTGCGGAAGCTCATAATATGCGGCTGAAACAAGAATTCGATCAAATTTCTTTCCAGGAATTCCAAATTCATTTTCGTTCGCCGACTCAATACTGGCATGCTTAAAAGCATATTTTTGCAAATTTTTCTGACCAAAAGTAACAAGGTCAGCAATACGCTCAATACCAGTAACTGCACCACTTTCACCGATTAGAAAGGCAAGTAATGCCGTAGTCCACCCAGATCCAGAACCGATATCAAGCACCTTCTGACCAGCAGAAACCTCGAGCAATTCAAGCATGAAAACGACGGTCAGTGGTTGTGAATTTGTCTGTCCAAAACCAATATTTATCGGGTTATTGACATAGGGATCATTTGTGTAATCAGTGGGAAGAAAGTCCTTCCGATCCACTACTTTCAAGGCTCGTTCGATATTTGAACTTTTTAGAATTTCGTGATTTTTTAGGTGATCAATCAGTTCTTTAGGGATCATTGGTTAGAAAATATTTCGTTTTCTTAAGATGGAATCTTACCTGAATTTAACTTAGGAATTTTTTCACTTAAAAACAAAACGAAAGAACTATGCCAGGAATCAGAAAGAAGCACAGTAAAGAGCTGAAGTTCAAAATATTTTTATAGCTTATTTTTCCCATTAAAATTTTTTGTTAATGGTACAATCATACTGTTTTAGTATACCACCTGCTGGCAACGTTCATATTCATAGTTTCAAGTAACGAAAATTTCTGCATATCATGATCATCGCAAACAACCAAAATTTGCCGAATTTTCTTTTTGGCGCCCATATTCTTTGCATGGACTTCATCTTATTAAAAAAGTTCGACAAAATATGAAGCCGGAACCAATTTCTGAATCGCATAAATTTCTGCTAAGAAGGCGCGGAATTATTGAAACAATCTTTACTCGCAAATTTTTGGTTTTTTATTTGCACGAGTTGCAATCGCTTCGCTCTTGTAAACAATTAAAAGATTCCTGACATCTTGTTCGCACGAAATATCGACTGAAAATCAACTATTTCACCAACATTTTACAGTGTTACTTGCCTATATGCTAAACCCTAACAAACCAACTGTTTGTCTGAATCGGTTGAGTGTGGCTTAATTGCAACTACGATAATAACTATGACCAATAAGATTTACAAAAACATAACCTCCTACCTCCTCGTACTCTTTCTAATACCCGCACTCGCTTCTGCCCATCAGCCACGCATTACCAAGAGTCGGTTGACGCTCGTACCGGATCCGGAAATTTCTAAAGCCTACTACGGGAAGCTCACGGGTGATCCAGATGTCTATATCATCGAGTCACGAGAGCCATTTGACTTATATGTGAATGTGCTGGTGCCGGATATCGTCGGGCAGAAGAAGGATGTTTCGGCAACTGTCTTAAAAGACGGCAAAGAGCTCGCCGCACTTGAAGGCATAAACTTTGCTTGGAAACAATTTTATGAACCATTTGGCGCTGACTCCTATTGGATTGGACCGGAGTATAAGGTGCGAGCTGAAGCTGGTACATATGAAATTCGCGTATGGAGTAGTGAGAACAACAGCAAATATTCACTCGCCACAGGCGAGATAGAGGCGTTTGATTTTAAAGAGATCGTAAACGTGTTCACCATTATCCCCAAACTCAAGAAGAATTTTTTTGAAGTCTCGCCCATCACCTTTATCAAATCTCCCTTCGGCTGGGGACTCATTGTAGTGATGTATCTTTTGGCCGCCATTGTGGGCCTTCTCTACCGCGTAATTTTGAAGAAATTTGCCAAGAATTCGGTTCGGGGAGTAATGCATAACATTGGTAAAGCCGATCGCCTTCTCCGCCTCGCAATAGGTGCGGGATTGCTCCTGTGGGCTATCACCACTTCTTGGAATCCAATTATTGTTTTCTTCTCCGGCTTCGCATTCTTTGAGGTGCTATTTAGCTGGTGTGGGTTTTATGCAGCGATTGGGAAGAATACCTGTCCGGTTAATCAAACCCATTGAAATCTTCCTCCTTCATCTCAAGGAATCAGAGTTCAGATTTAATAATAGAAAGAAAAATCCGATCTAAAGTTGTCTAGACCCAAAGATAATATCCGGAAAATTCCCAAAACTGGTGTCGTAAATTCGCATCCTGGCTACTTACCGGATGTAAAAGGAAATAATCCTTACATATGGGCAATAATTCATGATTTGCCGCAAGGATGTAGTATCCATTTTATCGATGAGAATGTTGATACCGGAGATGTTATTCTGAGACAGAAAATAGACATAAAGCTATACAGGTCATACCAACAACTGCTGCAAAAAATAAATGATTTGTGTGCTGATCTTATGTTGAAAGCTGTACAGCAGATTGAAAATAAATCTTACGTTAAGATTCCTCAGTCCAAGCTAGAATTCGAAAATCCAGATCATGTTGACAGAGAATTCTTTGCTGCCTCTTCGGAAGTTAAAAAAACTGCGATTGATAACTCCTCCAACAACACTTAATGGGGCTGTTGCAAATCCATCTCTCCTTAGTCATTTCCAATCCATTTCTCTTTGTCATTGCGAGCGAAGCGAAGCATCCATATGCGAAAATCTTGGAAAGGGCGCGGGATTAAATCTTCCGATACCCACAAATCCTTATCCCGTAACCATCTAAACCGATCACAGATTTTTTTGAGTTGGTGAGTAACAACATATTTTTTATTCCAAGATCAGCCAAGATTTGCGCGCCGGTACCATAGTTGCGTAGCTCGCTTGTCGTCATCGCTGGCACGGCAAGATTCGGTTGACGTAGTAACACAATCACACCCGAACCGTGCCGAGAAATTTTCTTCATGGCACGAGCAAGTGAGCCGCTGCGTGGATTTTGTGCATCATCCAGGCAGTCAGAAAAAATATTTAGATGATGCATTCTAACCATAACCGGCGCGGCTTCGTTAATCTTTCCTTTTACCAAAACCACATGTTCAACAAGATCAACACTGCTTTGATAAATCACCAACTCGAACTCGCCGGCCTGTTTGCTGACAAAGTTTCGACGCTCCTTTACCTCGATTAGTTTTTCATTTTGACGGCGATATTCTATGAGGTCGGCGATGGTCGCGATCTTGAGTTGGTGCCGCTTGGCGAATTTTTTGAGATCGGGCATACGTGCCATCGAGCCGTCATCATTCATGATTTCACAAATGACGCCGGAGGGGTTGAGACCGGCGAGACGCGCGATGTCTACTGCTGCTTCCGTGTGACCAGCTCGCACAAGCACACCACCTTTTTCTGCCTTCAACGGGAAGATGTGTCCAGGGCTGACTAACGCCTCTCTGCCTTTCGTAGGATCAATTGCGTCGCGAATAGTTTTAGCGCGATCAAAAGCGGAGATGCCGGTAGATATCCCTTCGCGCGCCTCAATCGAAACAGTGAAAGCGGTTTGATGGCGAGATTGATTGTGAAGTGACATCAGGGGTAGCGTTAGCTCACGAACCCTTTCTTCCGTGAGTGCCAAGCAGATCAGTCCGCGACCATGTTTAGCCATAAAGTTTATTTTCTGGTCGTCGCACATCGCCGCCGGAATTACCAAATCACCTTCATTTTCCCGACCTTCATCATCGACGAGAATGAACATTTTCCCGGCTTTGGCTTCGGTGATGATTTCAGAGATTGGGGAAAGCATTAGATTTTAGATTTTTGATTGAGGTAGCGCGCGATCACGTCGATTTCGAGATTTACCAAATCTTCGACGAGCGCGTGTTTAAAGGTTGTGTAGGTGATGGTGTGAGGAATGAGGTTAATGCTAAAGGTATTTTTGTTTACTTCATTAACTGTCAATGAAACGCCGTCGAGCGTTATGGATCCTTTGCGGACGATGAATTTCAGCAGATCTTTTTTTACTTCAAAAACAAACTTCTTTGAATCTTTAACTGGCTTTATCTCCTTGATTAGCGCGGTTCCGTCGACATGCCCTAAAACAAAATGACCACCAAATTCATCACCAGCACGCAAGGCGAACTCAACATTAACCACCTGACCAACTTGCCATCTAGACAGGCTAGTCAGTTCATAAGTCTCCTTTGAGGCCTGAAAGGAGAGGATGTTTTTTTCTTTAGAAACCAGAGTCAGACAAATGCCATTCAACGCTACAGAACAGCCAATTGTCAGCTTTCGATCTATTTTTCCGGCAACTGATATTTTGAGTAGCAAATCTTTTTTCTTGTCGCTTTTAAGCGCAGAAATTTTGCCGAGATGAGTGATTATTCCTGTAAACATGTTCAGTGCTCAGTGCTCAGTGCTCAGTGCCCAGGCTCTCATAATCACTGAGCACTGGGCACCGGCAACTGGGCACTATTTTTTTAGAAAATATCGATCAACCGCCTTCGCTAAACCCGCTACTACTCTGCGTTTATAACTTAGGCTGTTGAGCAGTTTTTCTTCTTCGCGATTCGAAAGATAGCCGAGTTCGATTAGGATAGAAGCCATGTCTGGTGCGGTTAGAACCGCGAATCCGGCGAAGCGGTGACTATTTTGCAAAATCTCCGTCCCGGAATTTCTGAGGGTTTGGATGGTGATATTGGCGAAGCGCGAGGAACTGTTTTTCGATTCACGCTGCGCCATGTCGATGAGGGTTTTGAGTATGTCACGACTGGCGCCGGAGAAGTTAACACCATTAATAATGTCGGCACGATTTTCTTTTTGGGCGAGGAGTTCCGTCTGCTTATCCGACGATGTTTCCGATAGGGTATAGACTGAAACGCCAGAGGCATTTTGACTCTCTGCAGAGTTGACGTGTAGCGAGATAAAGAGATCCGCCTTTTTGCGGCGCGCCCTTTCGACGCGAGCTTTGAGCGGGATAAAAACGTCTTTATCGCGCGTTAAAAAAACTTGATATCGACCTGTATTTCCTAGCTGTTTGCCGAGCTCCTTGGCGTAAGCGAGGGTTAAATTCTTTTCTTTAGTACGAGCAAAAACACCAATCGTGCCCGGATCTTTACCGCCATGTCCGGCGTCGATGATGATGATTGGTTTCATTTTTCTTGTGATCGCAACCGGCGGTTTTGCATCAAACTCATCAACCTTGTCGGAGATGAAGTCAGCAAAGGCTGGAAGTGGGGTTAGTAGAAAAAGTAGCAGCAAAAAAAATCTCATCTCACTGTGAAGGTAATCGACTTCAGATACTCATTTT
>VGDN01000073.1 GCA_016869695.1 Alphaproteobacteria bacterium | reverse complement strand
ACTGAATTATTGATAAAACTAGTTTGATACCCGATGTTTGTGTTACCAACGCTGTAAATTTCTGAAGTATCATTTTTAAAGCTGCCTAAATTCAGAGTTAAATCTTTACCAGAAAAAATTTTGCCAGAGATTGAATTGCTGTTGAGATAATTTGAGCCGTAATAGATATGATGCCAGTTTTCACAATTATTACCACCGCACCAACTATATTGATAAACCCAGCCACTCATGTTGGTATTGCTTCGAGCATTTGGTATACCCAGAACTTTAGATAAAGGGTCTACTAATCTTTTGTTTTCTAGACTTGTGGCGTTGATGACAATATTTCCGTTATAGGTTTCGATATTGCCGGAAATATTTTGTACCGAAGTGGTTTTGTCGCCTGCGATGTTTTTTTGAATAGTTAGATTGCGGTTGGCATAAATATCGGCAGAAGTGTTAGTGAAGGTGTTTGCTATATTGAAAGTCGCATCATTTCCTGCCCAAATTAATGCGGTGGAATTGTTATTTAAATTGTTGGTGATGTTGGTGGTGAGATCGTTGGCGACGGAGATTTCGCCGTAATTATTGAGATCATCACCGAGATTAAGATTGAGGTTGTTGTTGCTGGTTAAAACAGAGCTAGCAAAGGCATTATTAAAACTACTGCCACTATTGATTGTTGTTGTGCCACTGCCACCTCGAATCGTGCCGTAATTATTAATGACGCTGTCATTTGAAGTAAGAGTGAGATCAGTGCTGGCCTGGATTGTGCCGTAATTATTAATGAAGCGATTGGCGATTAGATCAAGATAAGTTCCAGCTGTGAGTGTTCCGTTGTTGGTAATGTTGCCCTGCCCTGTTGCTGAGCTGCCATTGGCATTGAGCTTGATGTAATCCGTAGTCGTTACATTCCCCTGATTGGTGATGTTGCTTGCGGTGATGCTCAGATGCTTTGCGGTGACGTCCCCATTAATGATGTAATCTGCATTCCCCAAATCCAAATCAATCAGCGCAGTGGCAAGGAATGTTCCAAGATTATTGCTGAGGTTGACCTGGTTAGAAAGTAAGGTGCGGTTGGCGGAGAGAAGGGATAGTTGCTGCGGATCAGATGAGAGCGGATTAAGCACAATCGCCCTACCCATGATCATTCCCGAATCATTATTCACTAAATTGGCTTTGAGGAAGATGGTGCCATCAAGGGAGATGATACCGGCATTTACGGTTCCATCTGTTGGTTTGGTGTTGGAGTTGTTTAAGTCGTTAGTCGTGAGTGTGAGGTCGTTAGTTGCTTGGATCAGACCGGTATTGGTTAATTTTTGATTTTGGATTTTTGATTTTTGATTGGAGGAGATAAGGCCGGAGTTGATTAGGTTGTTATTTCCAGTGATGGTAAGGTCGGTAGTGGAGATGATTTTACCGTGATTAGTGAGATCATTGGTAATGGTGAGATCAACGGAATTTAAGAATGATTTGATGAAGGCGTTTTCGTTGTTGGTGAGTGATTGGGAATTGATGGTAAGAAAGTTGTTGGCAAGGAGCCAGCCTTGATTGGTGAGGGATGAGGAGGTGATGCTTACTGAATTAAGAGAAGATATTTCGCCAAGATTGGCTAAGTCGTTAGTCGTGAGTGTGAGGTCGTTAGTGGAGATGATTTTACCGTGATTAGTGAGATCATTGGCTTGGATGTTGATGGTAGGGGCGATGATTTCGGAGTTAGGAGAAAGCGACTCAAGCTTCTTCGCTGTTTTAATATCCACCGAGTTTTCGGCCTTAATGCTGCTGTAATGAACATCCCCATTGGCATCGATTTGGATGGTGTCGGAGGCGAGGATGGGAGCAGCCATGTTGACGCCGACTCCTTCTTTAGTGGCGATTAAGAAGACGCGGCCGGCTTGGATGTTAGAGAGAGAAGAGGCGTCGATGGCAAAGAGTGGGTAACCCTCCCCTTGAGGGATGGTCGATGAAGACAAAGTCTGAATCGGGGAGGGGTCAATATTCTTGTTGCTTACGCCATATTTCCCCTCCCCCGTCTTGATGGTGAGGTCACCATCCAGATTTCCGTAAATCTTGCCGATAAGTTTGACGGAAGAAGAGATGATGTCGGTGGCGGTGGTGGTTTCAGCATCAAGGCCGAGGCCTTCGATGGTGATAAGTGGTAAGTGGTTAGTGGTAAGTGGTAGGTTGAAGGATAGGTTGTGATTCTGATCAAACTCACTTTTACCGGCGATTAATCCGAGGCGAGAGGTGTTGACAAAACCACAGCCAGCACAGACGAAACCGTTGGGATTAGCGAGGATTAGATCGGCTTTAGACCCAGCGATCTCCACATAACCAAGAAGCTGAGAGATGTTGCTACTGGTGACTTCGTTTAGGATAAGGCGAGCGCTGCCGGAAGAAGTGAGGTTAGGATTAGCGGTAACTAAGCCGGCAAGATTTGTATTAGTGACATCCCCAACATTCCCCGAGGAAAAATTATTCAGAACCTGTCCAGAAATATTGACGTTGTAGTCAGTGAATTTGTTGTGACTCATCCCGGAAGAGTCGGGAGCAGCTATGTTTATCTGATCTATTCCGGAAGCAGTTTGAGTAACCTGTGTGTTAGTAGTGCCATCAGGAGTAATCGGCAAATCCGCATAAGCTGAGCCGATGAAGAGGAACTGAGAGAGAAGAAGTGAGACGACAGCAAGAAAAGCGTGGAATCTTCTGGTGATGGGTGACATGGAGACATGGAGGGTTGGTGGTGATTTAATAGTTGGTAGTCAAAAATCAGGTGGGAAAAAACCCAAAGCTAACAAACAGGGCAAGGGAAAATTTTAAGAAAGTTTATTTGGTGGGGAGGTGTGTCAGGATGGGATGAGTGTCAATGCCTAAAATGCCGCGTCGGAATGAAGTAAAGTGCGATGCCATTCTCATCAGCCTTGGCAATCACCTCTTCGTCGCGGACCGAACCACCTGGAGCAATAATGGCTTTAATACCATAAGCGGCGGTGATTTCCATGTTGTCGGCGAATGGAAAAAAGGCGTCGGAGGCCAAGAAGGCGCCAACGGATTTATCGCCAGATTTTTTGCAGGCGATCTCGCAAGCATCGACTCGACTAGTCTGGCCAGCACCAATGCCAGCTGTTTGAAAATCCTTAACCACCACAATCGCATTTGATTTCACATGTTTGCACACTGACATCGCAAAGATTAGCTGCTCGATTTCTTGCTCATTGGCGGATTTTTTACTCACTAGTTTCAGATCGTTTTTTTCAATATTTTTCTGATCCAAATCCTGAACCAAAAATCCTCCTGACACTGATTTTATCTGACTTCCCGCCTGTTTCTTAAAATCCGCCAAAAGCACCCGGAGATTTTTTTTTGCTGCCAAAATCTCACGTGCTTTTTCGTCGATCTCACGAGCGATGATCACTTCAAAAAATATCTGCGAAAGCTCGCGCGCTAAGGTTTCATCAAGCTTACCATTCAAGGCCACAATCCCACCGAAAGCAGATTTTGAATCGGCAGAAAGCGCGCGCTTGTAAGCTTCAAGCAGATTAGAGCCAATCGCCACACCGCAAGGATTTGCATGTTTGATGATCGCGCAGGCCGGTTGGTTAAACTCCAGAACTAAGTTGTAAGCGGCATCGGCGTCGTTGAGATTATTGTAGCTCAGCTCTTTTCCCTGTAGCTGCTGCGCATTCACGATTCCAGAATCACTCGTTGAATAAATCGCCGCTTTCTGATGCGAATTTTCGCCGTAACGCAGAGTTTGTTTGAGGGTGCCACGCAGTGTTAAATCCGTTTTATTAAACCAGTTGGCGATCGCCAAGTCATAATCGGCAATGTTTCTAAAAGCCTGCGCTGCCGCCTTTTTCCTGAACTCAAAGGATGTCACTCCAGAATTTTTCTTCAGCTCAGCGATCAGATCATCATATTGCGCCGTCGAGGTGATTACTGTTTTGTAAGCAAAATTTTTTGCCGCCGAGCGCACCATCGCTGGTCCACCGATATCGATATTCTCGATGATTTCTTCCTCATCAGCAGTGCGCGCAACCGTTTCAACAAAGGGATAAAGATTGATCACCAGCAGATCTATCGACTCGATTTGATGATCTCGTGCCGCCTTCACATGATCAGGATTATCAAGCACTGCCAGTAATCCACCGTGAACTTTTGGATGTAGAGTTTTGACGCGACCATCCATCATTTCCGGAAATCCGGTGAAATCGGAGATGTCTTTCGCGGGAATTTTTTCTTCCTGCAAAAGTTTAAAAGTTCCTCCGGTTGAGATGATCTCAACAGCTTGCGAAGCCAGATATTTAGCGAGCTTAATAATATCAGTCTTATCTGAAACGGAGATCAGACAGCGGGAAATTTTTTTCATGATTTATCGACTATCCTTTGGATTTGATGATTTTTAAAATTTTTTGAAACCCTTCTTCAATCGAAAGATGACCATTATCGATGATGTGCGCATCGTCTGCAATCAAGAGTGGGGCATCTTGGCGGCTTACATCATTTTCGTCACGTTTTTTTAACTGTGCTAAAATCTCTGCGTAAGGAACGCTCGCGAGTTGCTTAAATCGCCGCTGCGCACGGATTTCAACATCGGCAGTTACGTAAAACTTAAAGTCAGCATTGGGAGCAATCACCGTCGTGGTATCGCGCCCATCAAGCACTGCGCCGGTTTTTTGCTGAGCAAACTCACGCTGAAAAGCAAAAAGCGCCGCCCGGATTTTTGGATTTTTAGCAATCATAGACGCTACTAGACCAACATCTTCACTGAATAATCGTTCATCTTCTAAGTCGGCAGCGGAGATATTTTTTACTAACTCATCAACATTTTCTGGATCTGTTTTCTGCTCAATCACACGCAAAGCCAAAAGCCGATAAAGTGCGCCAGTATTGAGATAAGGGAGGTTAAAATGCGCTGCTATTTTTTTTGCTAACGTCCCCTTTCCCGAAGCGGAAGGGCCGTCGATGGCGATGAGTAGGCTGCGGTTTTTCATAACATCTCTCCAATCTTTTTCGTCTTAAGAATTTCTCGCGCCTTGGCATATTTTTCATCGTGCCAAAAAATCAGACAACCGTTACAACCCTTGCCGCAGCAGCCTTCGCGGCCTATGCGTGGAGTGCGGGGAGAAATTTTTTCATCAACAACATCAAGCGCAGCAAAATATTTTTGGCGTTTAGTTTCGTATTTTTCTTCGCGTATCTCACCCGCCTCGAGAGCATGAGACAACTGGCGCGATTCTACTTTAAGCTTCTCCGATTCGATGTTCATTTTTTCCTTACGCACCAGCGAATAAGGCGGCAGCAACTGCTTTAACTTCTCTTTTTCAATCAGATGAAAATCGCTGGTAGGAATGCGGAATAATGGCTTCTGACCAGCATGGAGCTTGTCGGTAACCTCAACATCAACAAAAGAGGTCTGAACCCTTGCTAAGGGGTCAGACCCCGCCCTCACTTTTTTAAACTCATAAATCCTCAGCAAAATCGGTTCACGCTGATACGGCGATAAAAACTCCAACACATCTCCTGAATCTAGGCGGTTCTTGCCCTCGCAAATCATATCATCGGAGTCCCAAGCAACGACACGTGCAGCATATTCGTAAAAAGAAGTCGAACCGGTGGATTCGTAATCATGCGCGAGATCAGTCAGGCGGCCATCATGGAAGGCCAGCGTGTAGCCCCGATTGGCAACGGCATTGATCTCATCCATATAATCATCTGCTTTCCAAGTGGTTGGATTTTTCATATAATCATCAATCGCCGCACGATAAACGCGGGCAACGCTTCCGGCGTAAAATTCAGTTTTGTTGCGACCTTCAACTTTGAAGGAATCGAGCCCGAGCTTGATATATTCGTCGAGCTTCGGCAGTAGGCAGAGATCTTTTGAATTAAGGATGTAAGAGCCATGCACGTCCTCCTCAAAAGGCATTAGCGCACCGGGGCGAATCTCTTCTTCCAAGAAAAAATCGAAGAGATTTTTGTTGTCCTCA
>VGDN01000072.1 GCA_016869695.1 Alphaproteobacteria bacterium | reverse complement strand
CGGAGAGTTGCTTATCCCCAAGCACTTGCTGCATCTGCTTAGGATTTAGAATCTGCGATACGAATGGTCTTACTGTAGGATTTTTTTCGGCGTAAGTAAGCGAGGCAAATGGCTTGGATGTTTGTATTCCTTCAACTCGATTGGCGTTTTCTAGATGTTTTTTGAGTTGTGTCTGGAATGCTTTGCGTAGGGATTGCGATTGTGTGATTGTTGTGTTGGTGGCAGTGTCGCAATGCTGTTTTAGCGACTTTAGTTCCTCTGCTTTCACATTCCCGGTTCTGGGAGCGAAGTCAAAACTATTCCTCTCGCCAAAAAGATGGGTCTTGTAGCTATCGATTTGTTTTAAAATCAGCTCCAACTCCTGAGTCAGAAGGTAGAGCTTGTAAGTAGGGGTTGCGTTAAGCCTGTTATATCTGCTGATGATCCCAGATAATGCGCTTGAGCCAAGGATGCGGTCTATCCATGTCATCTTAGTCGCGGGATCCAATCGCTGATTTTGAATGATGTCTTGGACGGATTTTATGTTTTGGTATAGAGCGTCGAAGTTGCTGGTTTTTTCTAGCCTCACTTCTCTCATGTTCCATTCATGCCTCAATACTTTTAGTGGAACCTGGATCCTTCCTCGCTCATCATTATACCGTACCGTTACTACAATACTTAGCTTATTGATCTCATCCTCACCCAACCCAACAAAACTTCCTAAATCCATCGCATCAGACTTTCCGCCAACTAACTCCTTCCCCCGCGCATTTCCCTCCGTTGCCTGAAACATCTCATTCGTTGGCTCAGAGATTCTAAAAATGACCGAGGGTTTGGCGGTTTGTGGTCGGAGGCGGGTGCCTAATGCCGATCCTGGTCTGGACATTTATTACCTCACTAAATACCGAAAAACCTGCTCGAGATCAGGCTGGTTGGTGGCGATGTCTTTGATGTGGATATTTTTGGCGGCAAGATTTTGTAAAATATTTTCCACGGCGATTTTTGTTGGGTCGTAAGTGATCGAGATTTTGTTTTTAGTAAGAAGGTTAAAGTCAGGCAGATCAACCTCCAAAACATCCTCGCAAGTTTCAATCACCAACTCTTTTTTAGAAAGCAGTTTCATCAAATTTTCTTTGTGATCATGCGCGATCACTTGTCCGTGGTTAATCACGGCGATTTCGTCGCAAAGTTTTTCTGCCTCTTCGAGATAGTGTGTGGTCAACAGAATCGTGGTTCCGGCCTGGTTTAGTTTTTTTACGTAATCCCAAAGCTGGTTGCGCAGTTCGACATCTACGCCGGCAGTGGGCTCATCCAAAACGAGAATTTCTGGATTATGCACGAGCGCTTTGGCCACCAACAAACGGCGCCGCATCCCGCCTGAGAGACTGCGCGGCACGGCATTGGCCTTATCCTTCAAACCTAGCGCTTCGATGATCTCATCAGTGCGGCGCTGCGATTTTTTTATCCCAAAATATCCGGCATAAATCTCGAGCGTTTCGCGCACGCTAAAAAACGGATCGAGCACGAGTTCTTGCGGCACGATGCCAATCTTAAACTTTGCTGCTTGTGGATCTTCATCGAGATTGATGCCGGCGATATTAACCATGCCGGAGCTTTTATTCACTAGGCCGGCGAGGATGTTGATAATCGTCGATTTGCCAGCGCCATTTGGTCCAAGTAATCCAAAAAACGACCCCTTCTTGATTTGCAAGTTAATTAACTTAAGCGCGAGTTTGCCACCTTTTTTATACGTCTTGCTGAGATTTTTTATTTCGATTGCGAGCATGTTCGTAAACCAAATTTTGTGAGGAAAAATAATGAGCAAAACAGACCAAGTAAAAATAAAAATTCTTCCTCTGCTTAATGAGGGAAAGCAAATCGATATTGCTACGGAAGATGGGTCATTTGTTGCCGTGAGGAAAAGTAATTCAAGGTCGGGAGCTTATTACGTCGGTCAAGATATAAAAACCGCAGAGGAAGCCGCGGATTTTGTAGCTGAAAAATTTTTGAAATCTCTCAACCCAGCTACCGCCGCGGATCATTTTAATCGCGGTACTTATTGCCTGCACGGTTTGACGGGGAATGCAGAAGAATTCTGGAAGCGCGCGGCCGATATGGGGCATAGGCATGCGCAATATACCTTCGCATTTTTGCTAGCTAGCCAACGGAAAAAGGAGGAGGCGGCTTACTACTACACACTGGCGGCTCAACAACAGCATCCGGCGGCAAAAAAGTTGTTTCAGTTCCTGCAAGATAATCAGATTTATGTTGAGGAATATGTTGAGGATGAGCCGTCGTCACCTCCATCCAACCACTCCTCTCCACTGGCAAAGAGAAAGCAGGACGCCGGCGAGAGAGATGTTTTTAGTTTTAGATTTAACGCGATCAGTGCGAAGTCGCAGCAGGAAGAGGACGAAAAAAATAGTCCATCCATCCTGCTTTCGCCAATATCCCCAGCCTTAACGAGATTGGGTGATGAAGAGCCGGGAGTGGTGAATTTTGGCGGAAAGAGAATCGAATATTCTGAGACCATCGGCAACCATGTGAAGAGGTTATATGAAGTTCAGCAAGATGCATTTTTGGTTGGAGAAGCTAGCAACGCATATAGCGGCGATGTCGCAACCATCTTGCAAAATGCCTGCCTGGAATTTGGTGGTCTGCTTAAGAGTAATTTTGGTCATAACTCGCGATACCGCGTGGATGCAGGAACAACGGGCATTATCGCCCATCTTGCTACCAGTCAAAAACTAACCATTGCCAATGTTGGTGATTCGCGGGCGGTGCTATGTGCAAAAAAAGCGGACGGGAGTTTCAAGTTGATTCGCTTAACTAACGACCATAGTCCCAATAACGAAGAAGAGCGCCAACGTATCGAGCAAGCAGGTGGCTATGTAATGCACGACGGGGCTTGTTATCGTACCAATGGCAATCTGAGTCTTTCCCGAAGTTTTGGTGATTGTGACGATGAGATGATTAACAACGAACCCGATCTCTACAGCTACGAACTCGAAAAAATTTTAAGAGAACATGATGTGGTGGAAGGTTATCTGCTGATGTCTTGCGACGGTCTTTATCCAGAAGGAGGGGCCAATGAGCTGTCTTATGCCGCGGCTCTGGAAAAGTGGTTTAAGAATGAGGGTGGCGTTCAAGCGCAGTTCAAAAATAACGTAGCTTACTACCTACAAGAATGTGCGATTAACATGGGTGGGAAGCAAAAAAGTTACGACAATATCACGGTGATTTTTTGCCCGATTACTGGCGAGCAAACAATAGATTTGATGTTTGGAGTTTTTGACGGACATCGCGGCGCGAAGAATGATGTTGGTGGAGATATCGTGAATGGCCAAGACCTCTCCGGCCTGGCCGCCGATTTTTTTGCTAACAGGTTTTTATCATCCGAGCGCAGATTGGTGAAGAGTTCGGCGCGCAGAAATCAACATATTAATCTACAATCTCTCCTCCCCTCCACTTCGCCTCAAGTGGCGAGCAACAACAATAACAACAATAACAACAATAACTATCGTGATGATGAGTATGGCGGCATCGAATTCTAGGGCATGTGTTTCCAGGGCCAATCTCAAATCCACTTGCTCATCCTTCAATTAAACCGGCGTAGGAAAATTATATTCTTGTTCCTGCTCAAACATCTTTTGATGAAGAGGATCCAAAAATATTCAGCTGAGGAAGTTGAGGCGAAGCCCGATGCCCTTGTGGGGTTAGGAGTTGAAGAGCTTTATTCGGGTGGTCGCGAGAAATTTTACGGCAAGAATTACGGGTCATGATTTACAGCTTTTGAGTCAGTGCTGCCTTCACAAATCCTTCGATATCTCCATCCAGCACCGCCTGAATATTTCCGGTTTCAAAATCAGTGCGCAGATCTTTTACAAGTTGGTAAGGATGCAGCACGTAAGAGCGAATTTGATGTCCCCAACTATTGTCGGTTTTTGAAGATTCTGTTGCGGCTTGCGCATCTTTTTTCTTTTGTAGCTCAATCTCATGGAGCCTTGATTTGAGCATCTTCATGCATTCCGCGCGATTACGGATTTGTGAACGATCATTCTGACATTGCACCACAATTCCACTTGGCAAGTGAGTTATACGAACAGCGGAATCGGTTGTGTTTACTGACTGCCCGCCGGGCCCAGATGAGCGAAAAACATCGATGCGTAAATCTTTTTCCTGCACGTCAATCTCGATTGATTCATCGATTTCGGGATAGGCCCAGACCGACGCGAAGCTGGTTTGGCGTTTGTCATTGGCGTTGAAAGGTGAGATGCGTACCAGCCTATGTACACCTGATTCAGAGCGCATCCAGCCAAAAGCAAAACGGCCAGAAATTTTTAGAGTCGCTGATCGAATTCCAGCCTCTTCTGCGTGCAACAGGCTAACGATTTCGACGCGAAACTTTTTCTTAGTAGCGAAGCGTTCATACATGCGCAGCAGCATCAAAGCGAAGTCACAAGAATCGGTTCCACCCGCGCCAGCATTGATGTCAAGGAAGCAGTTATTGGTGTCGTTCTCGCCAGAAAAAAGGCACTCTACTTCAAAATCGCCGGCGATTTTCTTGAGTGAGGTTAGTTCGTTTTCGATATCAGATAAAAGCTGTACATCCGCTTCTAGCTTGGCCAAATCGAAATATTCACGATTATCCTTCAGACCATTTTCGATCAAAGAAACTCGACCCAATTTTTCTTCTAACAGCGATTTTTCTTTGAGGATTTTTTGTGCTTCCGTCTTGTTATTCCATAGCTCCGGATCTTCTGACTTTTTGCTTAGCTCGGCTAATTTTTCTCTTAAACGATCCGGTTCAAAGACACCCCCGGATGAGGTTTAGAGAGGTGGTGATCTGGGTGAGTAAATTTTCGATCTCGGCAGACATGATTTTAGATTTTTGATTTTTGATTTTAGAAGTGGAGAAACTGACGAAACATCATCTTAGTTGAGACTTAGATACATCAAGCCTCACACACTCCACTTCAAAAATCTAAAATCTAAAATCAAAAATCATGAAATTCGATCTCTGTGTAATCGGTGCCGGTCCCGGTGGATATGTTGCAGCTATTCGTGCGGCACAACTTGGTTTAAAGGTTGGTATTGTTGAAGCCAATCATCTCGGCGGAATTTGTTTGAACTGGGGATGTATCCCGACCAAGGCACTACTTAAGTCTGCGGAGGTTAACCACCTTTTGCACAATCTCGATTCTTTCGGTTTTTCGGCAGAAAAAATTGGGTTTGATTTTACTAAAGTCATCGAGCGCTCACGCGTAGTTTCAAAGCGCTTGAGCTCGGGTATTGCTGGGCTGATGAAGAAAAATAAAATCGAGGTGATCAACGGATTCGCTAAGTTTTTAGATCCGCACAGAATAGTGGTGAGTGAGATGAGCCCAGGATCCTCCTATTTAGGGGGATCGGGCGGACGCGTTAGCGCCGCGATGGGGGTGCATAAAGAAATCGAAGCTTCATATTTTATTATCGCCACTGGCGCTAGAGCACGTGTGATCCCGGGCATGGAGCCTGACGCAGAAAATATTTGGACATATCGCGAAGCCATGATCCCTAAGGCTTTGCCAAAGTCGTTGTTGGTTGTTGGTTCTGGAGCGATCGGATCGGAATTCGCCTCATTCTACAGAAATATGGGCGCGGAGGTAACGCTCATCGAAATGGCCGAAAATATTTTGCCGGTTGAAGATGAAGAAATTTCCAAGATCGCGCGCAAATCATTTGAGAGACAGGGCATAAAAGTTGTTACTTCTGCCGCGTTAAAATCGCTGAAGAAAGGTAAGACATCTGTAGCCGCAACAGTTGAAGTTGGCGGCAAAGCCGAAGAGATCACGGCGGAGAAGGTCATTATGGCTGTAGGCATAGTAGCTAATGTCGAAAATCTTGGGCTCGAAAAACTTAAGCTAAAACTTGATAAGGGTCGGATTGTCGCGAATGGATATCTCGAAACTGCTGAGCCGAATATTTTTGCTATCGGTGACGTTGTTGGTGCGCCGTGGTTGGCGCACAAAGCTTCACATGAAGGTGTGATCGCTGCCGAA